>CAZXMY010000159.1:0-5654 GCA_964641325.1 uncultured Flavobacteriaceae bacterium
CAAGCTGCAAGTGATGCCGCTGCGGTAGAAAAACCTACATACTTTAAGAAGTCACGACGCGATGTTTGTGAAGTCTCAAGAGTCGCTTTATCTCCTAAAAATTCATCTGTCGGAATTTCTTCTACAAACTCATTCTGTCTTAGTGTCTGAACTAACGGATTCTCGTTAAGATCATCTACACTTTTCCAGTATTTCTTGTTTGATGACATATTGTTATTTATTTTTTTTGATCACTTTTAAAAAGACCGATCAGAACTTTAATGCTTTATTTTCTTCGTAAGAATTCTGTCTAGGCTATCCTAATACAGCAACCCTCTGGATTCCCGCCTTCGCGGGAACAAATTAATAATGACACTTACCACACTCAAGACCTCCCATCTGAGCCGCCGTAAGTTTCTCTACACCATATTTCTTAGACAACTCTGCATGTATCTTCTCATAGTAAGGATTCCCTTCTATCTTAACATTAGTCTCGCGGTGACAGTTAATACACCATCCCATTGTAAGTGGCGCAAACTGATACATTACTTCCATCTCCTCTACAGGACCGTGACATTTCTGACACTCTATACCTGCTACACTTACGTGCTGCGAGTGATTGAAATAGGCAAAATCTGGAAGGTTGTGAATACGCACCCACTCTACGGGTTGTGTCTCACCAGTATATGATTGCGTTGCTTCATCCCATCCTGCAGCCTTGTAAATTTTCTGAATTTCTCTATCGTAAAACTCTTTGCTATAATCTTCGTTTACGCTAGTTAGTTCTGGAGCCTCTGCACCTGCTACTTCTCCAATAGATTTGTGACAGTTCATGCAAATGTTTACCGAAGGAATACCAGAATGCTTACTTACACGTGCACTCGAGTGACAGTATTTACAATCGATTCCATTTTCACCCGCGTGAATCCTGTGTGAGAAATGAATAGGCTGTACGGGCGCATACCCTTGATCAACACCTACTTGAGACATCCATCCATAAGCAAAATAAGCACCTCCTAACAACAAGAAGATTACACTCACTAATACTAAGAATTGATTCTCTACAAAAGCTTTCCAAATAGGCTTGCGTGTTGAAGCCTCCATCGCCGGCACTTCAATGCCTTGGGCTTGAGCAAATTTCCTTAAGGTATTATTTACTATAAAGAGAACAGCTACTAACAACAACAATACTAATGCTAATATTCCAAGGATAATACTGTTTGAAACACCTCCTCCAGCGGTTGCTGGATCTCCGGGCGGTGGCGGTGGCGGAGCAACTACTTCTGTATTTGTATACGCTAGGATATTACTTATATCTGCATCACTGAAACCAGGGAAAGAGTTCATCAAGGTCTCGTTATACTCTTCATAAATAGCATTTGCACGAGCATCTCCAGATGCAATTAACGCCTGAGAGTTACGTATCCACTTCCCTAACCACTCATAATCTTCTTCATATTTTTGGACTACACCAAAAAGTGCTGGGCCCGTCATCTTTTTATAAAGCTTATGGCAAGCACCACAGTTTGCTTTAAATAAAGCTTCGCCAGCTGTTGCGTCTCCTGCAGCAGCATCTATTTGTGAAAAAAGAGAGGTAGAAAAAGTGAGCAGAAAAGCTGCACATAGCGTGATAATTCTCGAAAATGAATTGCGGTGATTCACCTGTATCATAATGGGTATTGAATTAGCTTCTAAAATCTGGCACGATTATTACATTCTAACGGGTGTTAACAATGCGTTAATTATGCACATAAAATCGTAGGCAAAAATAATACTTAGAACTCATTTTTGAAGGGTCACAAATAGTCTAGTTTTATAATTTATAACAGTTCTAAATAATAAATTAGTTGTGTTTAAGTTTTAATAATTTACCTTTGTTCTAAACAGCATTATAATGAGCATGCCATGTACTAAAAATAGGATACTTTCGCTTGGATTTATGGTGATTTTTTGTGCTTTCGCGAAAGCACAATCCACAGTATCTCAAGACAGTAGAATAGATGAGTTACTTACCTTAAAAACGCAACTCACCAAGGATAATGAACTAACAGACCGCTATAAAATACAGCTATACTCTGGTGAGCGCGAGCGCGCGTACAGCATCCTTAAAAACTACAGAAACAAGGTAGGAACGTGGTCTTCGTCTATAGAATACCAAACGCCTAATTATAAAGTATGGGTCGGGAATTTCAGAAATCGCTTGGAAGCCGATCGTGCTTTACTTAAAATCAAAAAGACTTTTATTAGTGCTTTTATCTTTAAGCCGGATAGAGGATAGTTTATAGTTTTCTTATTAGAGAAAATCTAAGAATACAGAACAAAAAAAAGCCACGCAATGCGTGGCTTTTTTTGGTAGATGAACTACCTTTTATTTCAAGGTTTTCTTAACCGCTACTTCCTGATACGCTTCTATCACATCGCCTATCTTAATATCATTGTAGTTCTTGATTTGCATACCGCAATCATATCCTTTGGCTACTTCCTTCACATCGTCCTTAAAACGTTTAAGCGTTGCAAGCTCTCCAGTATATACAACCACACTTTCTCTTATGATACGAACGCCAGAGTTTCTAAATATCTTACCACTAGTCACCATACAACCGGCAATGGTTCCAACTTTAGAAATCTTAAAGGTTTCTCTTATCTCTGCATTACCCGTAATCTCTTCACGCATTTCTGGAGATAACATACCTTCCATTGCGTCTTTAAGATCATTGATAGCATCGTATATAATCGAATACGTTCGGATATCTATTTCTTCCCTATCTGCTACTTGTCTAGCATTTCCTGCTGGACGCACATTAAAGCCTATAATAATTGCATCAGAGGCAGAAGCAAGTAATACATCACTCTCTGTAATCGCCCCTACTCCTTTATGTATAATATTTACAGCTATTTCTTCTGTAGAGAGTTTCTGGAAACTATCTGTAAGTGCTTCTACAGATCCATCCACATCTCCTTTAAGAATAATATTTAATTCTTTAAAGTCTCCTAATGCTATACGGCGTCCGATCTCATCTAAAGTGATATGACGTTGCGTACGTACATTTTGTTCTCTCTGCAGTTGGGTACGCTTTGACGCAATATCCTTAGCTTCACGCTCATCGTCCATCACATGGAATTTATCTCCTGCTTGTGGCGCACCATCAAGTCCTAGAACAGACACTGGTGTAGAAGGTCCGGCTTTCTTAATTTTCTTGCCTCGCTCATCATGCATTGCTTTTACCTTACCAGAACAAGTTCCTGCAAGTAAATAGTCACCTACTTCCAAGGTACCTGTTTGTACTAATATAGTAGAAACATATCCTCTTCCTTTATCTAAAAAGGCTTCGACTACAGTTCCAGATGCATTACGCTTAGGATTTGCTTTTAATTCCAACAGTTCTGCTTCGAGAAGTACTTTTTCCAGTAATTCCGGAATACCTTGTCCTGTCTTGGCAGAAATTTCTTGAGATTGGATTTTTCCTCCCCAATCTTCTACCATAAGATTCATTTGGGCTAATCCCTCTTTTATCTTTTCTGGATTTGCTGTAGGTAAGTCTACCTTATTAATTGCAAATACAATAGGTACACTCGCCGCTTGCGCGTGTGATATGGCTTCCTTAGTCTGCGGCATAATATCATCATCTGCAGCAACCACAATAACAGCGATATCTGTTACTTGTGCTCCACGTGCACGCATTGCCGTAAAGGCCTCGTGACCAGGAGTATCTAAAAATGCTATTTTCTGACCACTTTCCAAGGTTACCCCATAGGCACCTATGTGCTGTGTTATTCCTCCACTCTCACCTGCAATTACATTCTCTTCACGTACGTAATCCAGCAAAGATGTTTTACCGTGATCTACGTGACCCATAACGGTAACAATAGGCGCTCTTTCTGATAAATCTTCTGGCAAATCTTCAATCTCAACAATAGATTCTTCAATATCTGCGGTAACAAACTCGACACTAAAGCCAAATTCTTCTGCCACAATAGATAAGGTTTCAGCATCTAATCGCTGGTTCATCGTCACCATCATTCCTAATGACATACAAGCCGAAATGATTTCTGTAACGCCTACATCCATCATAGTTGCCACCTCACTTACGGTAACAAACTCTGTAGCTTTGAGTACTTTACTCTCTGCAGCTGCTACTGCAAGTTCTTCTTCAGACTTCTGGCGGTGTTGATCTCTTTTATCACGGCGATACTTAGCGCCTTTTCCTTTATTAGATTTACCCTGAAGTTTTTCAAGGGTTTCTCTAATTTGCTTTTGCACTTCTTCTTCTGTAGGCTCTGCCTTTGCTACTTGCGGGCGACGGCCTTTAGCACGTTGATTATTACGATTATTTCCTCCAGTATTTCCTCCTGGTTTTGTAATACGTCTACGACGTTTTTTCTTATTATCGTCAGAGCCAGCTGCTGCTTCTTTCTTCTTTTTTTCTGGCTTTTTAAACTGCGCTAAATCTATTTTTTGACCTGTAAAGTTTGGCCCGTCTAATTTCTTATAATCTGTTTTTACGACCTCATCACCCAGTTTTGGCTCTGCAACCTCTTCTGTAGGCGGTGCAGCAGGTGCTTCGGGAGCTTTTTCCTTTTTAGGTTTCGCTTTCGCAGAAGCGGGCTTCTCCTCCTTTACAGGAGCTTCTTCTTTTGGAGCAGCTGCTTCTTTAGTTTTTGCGGGAGTTTCTTCTTTTTTAACCTCCTTTTTCTTAGCTGGAGGAGCTTCTGCCTTGGCATCCAGGTCTATCTTACCTACTTGTTTAGGACCGGAAAGGCTTGCTTTTGCTTTAACAACTTCTTGAACAGCTGGCTCAGTTTCTGGCTTGACTTCTTGCTCTTCTTCTCGAGCAGCACGCAATGCTTCTTTTTCTTTTTGCTTTTCTTCTGCTACTTCTTTTGAAGCTACTTTCTTGCTAGCGTCTGTTTGAAACTCATCTGATAACACACCATAGATTTCTGATGAAATCTTGGTTGTAGGACGTGCCTCTATCTCAATACCCTTAGAGTTCAAAAACTCTACGGCTCGATCTAGAGAGATGTTGAGCTCCCTTAACACTTTGTTTAATCGCATTACTCCTGCCATAAACTGCTTTTAATTTATTCTTTCTTTTACTTTAAATGTATTGTAAAAGGTTTTAATCTTCAAATTCTTCTTTTAGAATACGCACTACGTCTAGAACAGTTTCTTCTTCTAGATCTGTACGTCTTACAAGATCATCTACATCTTGCTCTAAGATACTTCTTGCTGTATCCAATCCTATTTTTCCGAATTCTTCTATAATCCATCCTTCGATTTCATCAGAGAATTCTGTTAATTCTACATCTTCTTCAACACCCTCTCTAAATACGTCTATTTCAAATCCTGTGAGTTGTCCAGCAAGGCGTATGTTATGGCCACCACGACCTATAGCCTTGCTTACTTCTTCTGGCTTTAAGTATACTTGAGCGGTGTTATTTTCTTCATCTAGCTTTAGACTAGTGATTCTTGCAGGACTCAATGCCCTCGTTACAAACAGGTTAATGTTGTTTGTATAATTGATAACGTCTATATTCTCATTACCTAGCTCTCGCACTATCCCGTGAATACGCGATCCTTTCATACCTACACAGGCTCCTACAGGATCAATACGATCATCATACGAATCTACGGCTACTTTTGCTTTCTCACCTGGAATACGCACTACTTTTTT
>CAZXMY010000160.1:0-1312 GCA_964641325.1 uncultured Flavobacteriaceae bacterium
TAGTTTGTTTAATGTTCTTCATTGTGATGATCTGCAGATTCGTGCACTTCTTCTACACTATGCTCAACCACTTCCATCATTTCCTTTACAACATCAAAAGCTTTTGCTTCTTTCCCATCCAATTTATCCTTTAGAGACATTACATAATGATCTACCATCCACATTTCGTCTTCCGTCATTTGAGAGGCATAGGATCCCATAGAGTTAATCCCGTAATACATTACGTGATAAATACTTCCTTCTGTTATCGCTCTTCCTGCATCATTATAAGCTGGAACTCCTAATATTTTTTCTCTTTTTACAAGTGTTCCTTGTCCATCACCTTTCTTTCCGTGGCAAATACCACAGTAAATATCATACAACTCTGCGCCTTTAGCAGCCGTTGCTTCTGTATATGGTAAAGGGTTTGTTAGGTTCGCTTTCGCGAAAGCATATCCATCCAAACTATTCTCAACCTCATAAGGCATCCAACCTCTGGCTACAGATCCTTTTGCAGGTTCCATGGCTTCAGAACCCCCTGTTACAGGCTCAAAAATATCATGCTTTGAGTATGCCTCATACCCAACAGATTCGTACATATTAGGCATATACTGGTAATTAGGCTTCTTGTCATTTTGACAAGAAACGGCTACCAAAAGGATTCCTAATACAGCTATTTTAAAAATGTTCTTCATTGCGGCTACTTATTCTTCGTTTGCAACTAGATTAATTTCTGTGGCTCCAGTACTTACTAAAAAGTCTGCAAGCTCCTGAGCATCTTGTCCTGTAGCATCTATTTCCATTAGGAAGTGATCATCTGTTGTTCTAACATCAGGATTCTCAGCTTTTTTAAATGGCCATAGTCTACTTCTCATATAAAAGGTGATAACCATTAAGTGAGCGGCAAAAAATACCGTAAGCTCAAACATAATAGGCACAAATGCAGGCATATTTTCTAGGTAAGAAAAACTTGGTTTTCCACCTATATCCTGTGGCCAATCTTCTATCATTATGAAATTCATCATTAAGATCGCTACAGTAATCCCTACACAACCATACATAAATGCTGCGATTGCGATACGGGTATCTTCAAGACCCATTGCTTTATCTAAACCATGCACAGGAAAAGGAGAATACACTTCATTTATATGAAGGTGTTTTTTTCTCACTTCTTTAACGGCATTCATAAGAACGTCGTCGTCATTGTACATTGCGTGTATAACGTGTGATGCCATACTAGTTGTTATTAAGTTTTGCTGCCTGTCCTGCCCAATCATCACGCTCTGCACGTCCTGGGAAAGAACCTGTTAAACTATCTAATAAATCGTATTCT
>CAZXMY010000160.1:1412-5648 GCA_964641325.1 uncultured Flavobacteriaceae bacterium
CTAGCATATAATAAGAAGAGGACAAAGAAGAAACCTATCGTTCCTATAAAGATTCCTATATCCACAAAAGTAGGAGAGAACATCGTCCAAGAAGAAGGTAAATAATCACGGTGAAGCGAAGTAACAATAATTACAAAACGCTCAAACCACATTCCTATGTTTACCACAATAGAGATTACAAAAGAGAACATAATACTTCTTCTCAATTTAGGAATCCACATAAACTGCGGAGAGAAAACGTTACACGTCATCATTGCCCAGTAGGACCAAGCATAAGGTCCTGTTGCACGATTTAAGAATGCATATTGTTCATATTCTACTCCAGAATACCAAGACATAAACAGCTCAGTTATATAAGCTACACCTACGATAGAACCTGTAATCATAATTACAATGTTCATTAGCTCTATATGCTGTACGGTAATATAGTTCTCTAAGTTAGACACCTTACGCATAATGATAAGGAGTGTGTTTACCATCGCAAACCCAGAGAAAATCGCTCCTGCCACAAAGTAAGGAGGGAAAATAGTCGTGTGCCATCCTGGAATTACAGAGGTTGCGAAGTCAAAAGATACAATCGTGTGTACAGAAAGTACAAGTGGTGTTGCCAATCCAGCAAGTACCAAGGATACCTCTTCAAAACGTTGCCAATCTTTGGCTCTACCTGACCATCCAAAAGAGAGAAGGCTGTATATTTTCTTCTGGAAAGGCTTAACTGCACGATCACGTATCATGGCAAAATCAGGTAACAATCCTGTCCACCAGAATACTAAGGAAACCGATAAATAGGTAGAAATCGCAAATACATCC
This sequence comes from uncultured Flavobacteriaceae bacterium, assembly GCA_964641325.1. Taxonomy (GTDB): domain Bacteria; phylum Bacteroidota; class Bacteroidia; order Flavobacteriales; family Flavobacteriaceae; genus Dokdonia. The sequence goes on from CAZXMY010000160.1 coordinate 2,223, forward strand.
CAAAGTAGCGGTGAGTTAAAGTTTACCCATAACGACCCAAACTGGTTAGGGATAGGTAAAACCCAGTATGCTAGCCAAGGACGTCCCATGTGAATGATTGGGAATAAACCGGCTTGCACTACAGAGAAAATAGTCATTGCCTCTGCAGATCTGTTAATTGCCATACGCCATTTCTGACGGAATAATAATAGTACTGCAGATATTAAGGTACCCGCGTGACCGATACCTACCCACCATACAAAGTTTGTAATATCCCAAGCCCAACCTACGGTTTTGTTTAGACCCCAACTACCTATTCCATTAGAAATGGTATAGATAATACAGCCTATTCCCCATAGAAATGCAGCAAGTGCTATACTAAAAACGATCCACCAAGATTTGTTTGCACGCCCTTCAACAGGAGCTGCAACATCTATCGTTACATCGTGATACGTCTTATCGCCGGTAACTAGTGGTCTTCGTATAGGTGCTTCGTAATGCGCCATAATCCTATATTAATTAGTTCTTTTGATTAGTTGTTTTAAGCTTCTTTTGTATTTCTCACTTTCGTCTGGTAGAAAACATTAGGTTTTGTACCTACACTTTCTAGTAAGTGATACATTCTATCATCCTGCTTTTGCTTGTAAACTTCGCTTGAGTGATCATTAATATCTCCAAAAGCTAGTGCACCTGAAGTACACGCGTTGCTACAAGCCGTAGCAAATTCTCCATCTTTTATTTTTCTTCCGTCACGTTTTGCATCTAGAATAGTCTTTTGTGTCATTTGTATACACATAGAACATTTTTCCATCACACCACGTGAACGTACTGTTACGTCTGGATTAATTACCATACGTCCTAAGTCATTATTCATATGGTAATCAAACTGATCGTTACCATTATATAAGAACCAGTTAAAACGACGTACTTTATAAGGACAGTTATTTGCACAATAACGTGTACCTACACAACGGTTATACGCCATATGGTTTTGACCTTGACGCCCGTGAGATGTGGCTGCTACTGGACAAACTGTCTCACAAGGAGCGTGGTTACAGTGCTGACACATTACCGGCTGGAATGCCACTTGTGGATTTGCAGATGGATCTTCCATCTCACCAAATTCACTCATAGAACTTCCTATACCTGATATATTATCTTTTTTCTGATTATCTCCTTCAAAAGTCTCTTGAGAAGAATAATATCTATCTATTCGTAACCAGTGCATATCACGGCTTCGACGTACTTCTGATTTTCCAACTACAGGAACATTGTTCTCTGCATGACAGGCAATCACACACGCACCACAACCGGTACATGCATTTAAATCTATTCCTAGATTAAAATGGTGTCCAACAGAACGGTCAAAAGAATCCCAAAGATCTACCTCTGGAGAAGTTACTTCGTACTCAATATGCGCCTTAGTTACTTCTGGAACAGCGTTCCAATATTTTTTATCTTTTGTATTAAAAATCTCCAGCGTCGTTTCCTTTACAATATCACCACGACCCATTAAGGTGTTGTGCAATTGTATTACTGCAAATTCGTGCTCACCAGCTACTTTCTTAATAGTAACGCCAGCTTGTGTAAGGCTACCGTTTTGCATAAATGGGTATGCATTAACACCCGTTTGCATATCTTCTTGTATAGAAGCTGTTCTTCCGTATCCTAAAGCTAACCCTACAGATCCTTTGGCTTGTCCTGGTTGTACCATTACGGGTACATTTTCAAGGGTTACACCATTTACTGTCACATTAGCTAGACGACCATTAAGCCCTCCATTAGCATCATTACGTGCTTCTGTAAAGAATGTACTGCGATCTAACCACAAGCCTAAATCCTTAGCATCGGCCTCAGACATGGTCAAGTAATTATCCCAAGTTGCTCTTGTTATAGGATCCGGCATTTCTTGTAACCAAGGATTGTTTGCTTGGTTTCCATCTCCCATAGATGTTTTTGTATATAAAGTCAGCTCAAAACCGTCTTGCGCAGCAATTGCCATTCCTGCACTTGAGGTCGCCGAAGTTTGTGTGGTTGTTCTCGCTTTCGCGAAAGCGTTAGTCATCACAACTCCATCTTGAACGGCTTTATTAAAAGAAGTCACTCCAGCATTTGCCATAGTGTCCTTAATATAATCGTAATAATTCTGGTCACTTCCCATCCAAGCTAATAAGCTATCTTGAAACTGACGCGTATCAAATAAAGGCTTGATTGTAGGCTGTGTTAAACTTACTTCACCTTCCTTAATCTGAACATCACCCCAAGCCTCTAAGTAGTGAGGTGTTGGTGCAATATGTGTTGCTAGAGCTGCCGTTTCGTCTGCTCGCATAGCACACGCTACAGAAACCCCTACTTTTTCTAATCCTGTTGTAAACTGCGCCGCATTAGAAAGAGAATATACAGGATTAACACCTGCCATGATTAATAAACCTACTTGTCCTGCGTTCATTTCACGCACCAATTGGTTTACCTTATTGATATCTCCAGAACGGGTAAGTTTTGGAGCACTTGTATCCATTACAGTGCTATTAGCATTAAAATCTAATACCATTGCCTGCGCGGCTACATCTTGGATTCCTGTTACCAGCACACCGTGACTGCCAGCAGCAGCTAATTCTTTACGAGCATTTGCTGCAGCAGCCTTTAAGTTTTCTGGAAGACCAGAAGCATTACCACTTACAATTGCTTTTAATACTGCCTTTTGTTGTGATGGAGTTGCCGGAACTCTTTGATCTGCATTTGCACCAGCAAGAGACATATTGGCCTCAAACTGAATGTGACGAGACATTTTTCCGTTTTTAGGAACTCTTGACTCCCCGTAAGAAGAATCATATCCTCCACCGTTCCAATCTCCTAAAATATCTGCTCCCACAGATACAATTACGGCTGCTTTTGTAAAGTCGTAATCTGCTAAAGCACGTACACCAAAATTTTGCTCAAAAGCATCTAGTGCGTGTTGTGATCCTACAGCATCATAAGCGATATGTGATGCATTAGGATATTTTGCTGTAAATTCAGCAATTAATTTATCTGTAGATGGGCTCGCAAAGGTTTGTGTAAGAAGCACTGCTTTCTTACCACTTTGCAAAGTTGCCATTACACCATTATCTATATCTGCCCAAGAAACTTGCCCTCCACCAGCAGATGGGTATTGTGCTCTGTTTGTATCGTACAAGGACAATACAGAAGCGTGCACACGTGCATTTGCACCATATCCTGCTTTTGCAAGATCATTATTTTCAATTTTAATAGGTCTTCCTTCTCGTGTTTTTACTAAAACACTAGCAAAGTCATGTCCATCTGCAATAGTTGTCGCATAATAATCTGCAACTCCAGGTACAATCTGTTCTGGCTGCACTACGTAAGGAATAGACTTTACAACAGGTCCCTCGCAAGCTGCAAGTGATGCCGCTGCGGTAGAAAAACCTACATACTTTAAGAAGTCAC
>CAZXMY010000161.1:0-5644 GCA_964641325.1 uncultured Flavobacteriaceae bacterium
AACCAGCGTGCGTAACATCATTACCCAAGGATCTACTTTCGACTGCATCTTGCCTCTCAGTACGCAATACTTGATTCACATTGTCTTGAAACGGTAACGTAAGAATAACAGCTCCATTATCTCTATAATATACATCAAAAAAGTAACTGTTCGTTAAACTGTAATTAAGATTAAAATTATTACTAAAAGAAGGTAGGAGATTAGAGTTGCCTGTATCAAAATTATTCTCATTTAAAAAGTAAGCAAATGGATTAAGATCCTGATATCGAGGTCTATCCAATTTTCTTGCATAATCTATGCTCCAACTATGATTCTCTGATGCTTTATATTGCACAAAGGCAGAAGGAAACCATTCAAAATAATCTAAATCAACGAGTTCATTAAGGGCTAGTGAGTTTCCTATAGATTCGGTTTGTTCTACCCGTAAGCCAGTCTTGGCAGACCATTTTTCCCAATCTTGCGCTAAAGATACATAGCCCGCATATACATTCTCATCATAAAGAAAATCGTCATTTTGTGCTACAGATAAGCCATTTTGCACGTCGTTTTGTATGTTACTAAAATCAATTCTTGATCTAGAATCTATTATAGAAAATTTAGCACCTGTTTCAAAATCAAGCTTTCCCAAACTCGTAGAATAATCTAATTGTCCTGTATAAATCTCGATATCCTGTAGGGCATCAGAATTAAAACGCACAATTCTAAAAGAAGTGCCTCCTAGATCCCTATAGTTAGAGCGTAAATCTTGGGTAACTTCTCTATTATATCGTGTATGATGAAGATTTGTACTAAGTATTCCTTTCTCTAAGGTGTATTTATATTGCAAATCTATTGCGATGTTATACTTCTCACTATCTAAACCAGAGTTGGTATTAATGGTAAACGGATCATCAATAGCTGGAGTAACGGATGTAAGACTTCTGCTAAAATTAAACTCATTTGGAGAGTATAATCCCAAAGCCGAAAGACTCAATAATTGCTTTTCGGAAATTTGATAATCCAAAATCAAATTAGCATTATGCGCTTTAGTCCAAGTTTTACGTTCAAAATCCTGCACCCATCGATCCCTACCACCTTGTGGATTAAAATAATTAATAAAATTATCGGACTGATGTGAGGCTTTAAGTGGGTTAAAACCATAATTAAAGAAAAGGTTAACTTTCTTTCCTTTTAAAAAATGGCTTGTCCCAAAATAGTGTTTGGGAAAAATACCATAGGTGCCACGAGCTGTTACAGAACCTTTATAGCCCTTTGTTTTAGATTGGGAAGAAACAATATTTAATATTGGACCTCCTTCTGCATCATATCTAGCTGGCGGGTTCATTATCACCTCAATCTCCTTAATAGTTTCTCCTCCTAAACCTTCTAGTAAACTCTTAAGTTCAGAACCTGTGAGCTCTACTTTGCGGTCATTTAAATACACTTGCACACCTCTATTTCTAACCGTTAGAAGACCTTGTTTATCTACAACTCCAGGTGTGTTTTTTAAGATATCCCAGGTACTACCGTTAGAAACTATTGTATTTTCTACATTAAAAACGATACGATCTGCCTTACGTGTGATTTGAGGTTTTCTTCCAACTACAGTGACCTCATCTAAAGATTCTGTACTTTCCTCAAGTACTATATTATCAAGAACTTCATCACTGTTTAATGAGAAAACAGCGGTGTCATAGACTGTAAATCCTACAAAGCTCACTCTAATTTTATACGATCCTTGCGAGACTTCTTTTATTTCAAAGAATCCATTTTCTTCAGAGATCACTCCCTTTACGACCTCATCTTGAGAGGATAACAATATCACATTAGCATATGATATAGGAGATCCATCACTAGTAACAACCTTACCAGAAATAGTAAACTCTTGCCCAAAACTGTAAAAAGACAAGAGTAAAAAAGAAGTGATTATTGGTAATAAAATTGTCTTCCCCATGACTTTCTAAAAGTACTTTAAATAGACATAAAGAGAACTTATTAAAGTAAAATTTTCGATGAAATGCACAAATAAAAATAGACCACTCAATAAAAAGCAATCATTAGAACTATATTTGCAGTCATTTAGCGCGCTATGAAGAACATCAGGAATTTTTGCATTATTGCACATATAGATCACGGTAAAAGTACCCTTGCAGACCGTCTTTTAGACGAAACCGCTACGGTCACAAAACGTGAAGCACAAGCTCAATTACTTGACAGTATGGATTTAGAGCGTGAACGAGGTATTACTATTAAATCTCACGCCATCCAGATGGAGTATACCTATAAAGGTGAAAAGTATATTCTAAACCTTATTGACACTCCTGGCCATGTAGATTTTTCTTATGAAGTTTCTCGCAGTATCGCTGCCTGCGAAGGTGCACTACTCGTTGTAGATGCGGCTCAAAGCATCCAAGCTCAAACAATCTCCAATTTATACTTAGCCTTAGAGAATGATTTAGAAATCATTCCTGTACTTAACAAAGTAGATTTGCCAAGTGCTAATCCAGAAGAAGTTACAGATGATATTGTTGACCTCTTAGGATGTGAAGCAGAAGAGGTCATTCCTGCTTCCGCGAAAACGGGAATAGGCATCAAAGAAATCCTTGAAGCTATTATAGAAAGAGTCCCTGCTCCTGAGGGCAATGCAAACGAACCGCTGCAAGCCTTAATTTTTGACTCGGTTTACAACCCTTTTAGAGGCGTAGAGACATACTTTAGAGTAATTAACGGTAGCATAAGAAAAAATCAGCAAATAAAGTTTGTTGCCACAGGTAACACCTACGGTGCAGACGAGGTAGGTACTCTTAAACTTAATCAAGTACCTAAACAAGAAATAAAAGCGGGAGATGTAGGATATCTTATTACTGGAATAAAAGACGCACGCGAAGTAAAAGTAGGTGATACCCTTACGGATGCTAAGAATCCTACCCAAAACGCCATTGAAGGTTTTGAAGATGTAAAACCTATGGTATTTGCAGGTATCTATCCTGTAGATACAGAAGATTATGAAGAGTTGAGAAACTCCATGGAAAAATTACAGCTTAATGATGCTTCTCTTGTTTTTGAACCAGAAAGTTCGGCGGCCTTAGGTTTTGGTTTTAGATGTGGTTTTCTTGGAATGCTGCACCTAGAAATTATTCAGGAACGATTAGAAAGAGAGTTTGATATGACGGTCATTACTACCGTACCTAATGTATCTTACCACGCCTTTACACATAAACATCGAGACACGATTATACTGGTAAACAATCCTTCGGATCTTCCTGATCCCTCTAGAATGGATCGTGTAGAAGAACCCTACATTAAAGCGACTATTATAACAAAAGCAGATTTTGTAGGACCCGTAATGTCACTGTGTATTGAGAAACGTGGTCAAATAACCAATCAAACTTACTTAACTACAGAGCGTGTAGAACTCACTTTTGATATGCCTCTGGCCGAGATTGTTTTTGACTTTTATGATCGTTTAAAAACAGTTTCAAAAGGGTACGCTTCCTTTGACTACTCGCCTATCGGAATGCGCGCTTCAAAACTTGTAAAAGTAGATGTACTGCTCAACGCCCAGCCTGTAGATGCACTTTCGGCATTATTGCATCAAGATAATGCGTATGATATAGGTAAAAAAATGTGTGAAAAACTGCGACAATTAATACCGCGACAGCAGTTTGATATTCCTATACAGGCCGCAATAGGTGCAAAAATTATCGCTCGAGAGACGGTGAAAGCATTGAGAAAAGATGTAACAGCAAAATGTTATGGAGGTGATATTTCGCGTAAGCGTAAACTTCTAGAAAAGCAGAAAAAAGGAAAAAAACGTATGCGTGCTGTGGGTAATGTAGAGATTCCTCAAGAAGCTTTTATGGCCGTTCTTAAACTTAACGATTAAGAGTACATTGCTGTTAAGAGTGCCTTTATCTTTTCCGGATCAGAATAGGTTTGTAAATCTTGATGAACGGGTTGCAAATTGTGCATAGGAATAGCTCCTTCTAAACTGGATATGGTATTGCTTGCGGACGCATGAACTTCTGTAAAACAGGCTTCGATAAAATGATGGACATTAGAAGGATTTATTCCTCCACCAGGTAATATACTAAGCGAAGAACCTGCTTTTTCATTGAGCATTTTTAATTCAAAAAGACCGTCTAATGCCGTTTTAGAATGTCCCGAAGACAGGATACGATCTACCCCTATTTCTTTTAAAGTCTGTAAGGCTTTTGTAGCATTGGGTGTCCAATCAAAGGCGCGATGAAAGGTAAAACTCATTCCTCCAGAGGCTTCAACGAGCAATCGAGTACGTTCTTTATCTATGGTTAAATCAGATTGCAAAACACCAGATACAATGCCGGCGATTTTGCTTTCTCTGCAATAAGCGACATCTCTTAACATTACATCAAACTCATCATCGTAATAGGTAAAATCTCCACTGCGAGGACGTATTAATACATGTACAGGAATCTCGAGTGCCTGCACTACTTTTTCTATCAGACCGTGGCTAGGAGTCACACCACCTAATGCGAGCTCACTACACAATTCTATACGCTGCGCTCCTGCTTTTTGAGCGGCAATGGCAGATTGAAAAGAATTGGCACAAATTTCTAATATCATAACTCGAAATTACAGAAATTACAGATAGAAAAATAGATTTACTTTTTAGTATCTTGAAACGAATTACAAAACCTATCTATCAGCTTATGAAGCGAAGGAAGTTTATAAAGAATGCCACCTTATCTGGAACGGGAATAGCACTAGGAACAAGTGTTTTGTCTTGCGACGAAAAAAAGACAAGTTATCCCATACAAAAAACCAGAACCATACCTCTAGTCATTGCTACTTGGAATGTACCCAATGCAACAGAAGCTGCATGGAAAGTATTAGAAAAAGGAGGGGCTGCATTGGATGCTATAGAACAAGGATGTCGCATAGAAGAAGCCGATGAAGAAAATCAATCTGTAGGCAAGGGCGGAAGACCGGACCGTGATGGTATTGTCACACTGGATGCCTGTATTATGGATGCAAAAGGAAATTATGGCGCTGTAGTTTGTATGCAAAATATTAAACATCCTATCTCTGTGGCAAGAAAAGTAATGGAAGAAACACCTCATGTTTTAATGGCCGGAAAAGGTGCTGAAGAATTTGCAATACAAAATGGGTTTGTTACAGAAAATCTTCTCACAGAAAAATCTGAAATGGAATGGAAAGAATGGAAGAAAACATCTGATTTCAAACCTATAATTAATATAGAAAATCACGATACCATAGGTATGCTAGCGATTGATAAAAATGGTGATATCTCTGGAGGTTGCACTACCAGTGGCCTGGCGTATAAAATGGCTGGTCGTATAGGGGATTCACCAATTATAGGATCTGGTTTGTATATAGACAATGAAATAGGCGGTGCTACAGCTACAGGAATGGGTGAAGAAGTATTAAAAACAGTAGGTAGTTTTCTTATTGTAGAATTAATGCGACAAGGGTATACTCCACAAAAAGCTTGTGAAGAAGCGATTACAAGAATCGTATCTAAAAACAATTATAAAGATTTTCAAGTAGCCTATATCGCAGTAAACAAGAAAGGCGAAACAGGATTTTTTTGTATTCACCCAGGTTTTAGCGCTACTCTTAATACTCATGGTGAAAATTTAGAATACGTATCTAGGTACTATAC
>CAZXMY010000162.1:0-2446 GCA_964641325.1 uncultured Flavobacteriaceae bacterium
TGACAGATCACCGTATCGGATTGACATTGTATGATTTACAGAATATTGTAAATGGAGATATCCAGAAAATACTGGATGAGTTACAATTGGTAGATAATACAGAGAAGTTAAAGGCAAACGAAGGGGAATTGTAATGACTACAGGAGCATTAATAGATCAAATCAAAAAGAAAAAGTCTTTCCTTATTGTAGGTTTGGATACAGATCTCGATAAAATCCCTAAGCATTTACTCAAGGAAGAAGATCCCATATTTGCTTTTAACAAAGCGATTATTGATGCGACTCACGATTTATGTGTAGGCTACAAACCCAATATCGCTTTTTATGAAGCCTACGGTCTTAAAGGCTGGAAATCTTTAGAGAAAACGATCAATTACTTAAATGAGTATTATCCAGAGCAGTTTACTATTGCAGATGCTAAGCGGGGAGATATAGGCAATACAAGCACACGTTATGCTAAAGCATTTTTTGAAGAATTGGCATTTGATTCTGTTACTATTGCGCCTTATATGGGTAGAGATTCTGTAGAACCTTTTCTGGCATTTAAAAATAAGCATACTATACTACTAGCCTTAACGTCTAATAAAGGAGCATTTGATTTTCAAACGCAAACGATAGATGGTAAGGAACTATATAAGGAAGTATTAGAAACGTCACAGACTTACGAGGGGTCTGAAAACTTGATGTACGTGGTAGGTGCTACTAAAGCAGAGTTTTTGGTCGATATTCGTAAGATTATTCCGGAAGCATTCCTGCTAGTTCCAGGAGTAGGCGCACAAGGCGGAAGTTTAGAAGAAGTCTGCAAATACGGAATTACCAAAGATGTAGGCTTACTTGTAAATTCTTCCAGAGGAATTATCTATAAATCTCAAGGAGAAGATTTCGCGAAAGCAGCGAGAGAAGCGGCGCAAACCATACAATCTCAAATGGCGGTTATTTTAAAGGATCAGTAGTCTTATGATTACGGTTGTAGATCAAATAGGGCAATCACATACATTTAAGAGTACACCTGAGCGTATCGTCTCGCTAGTTCCTAGTCAGACAGAGCTTTTAGTGGATTTAGGTTTAATAGATGCTATACAAGGGATTACTAAGTTTTGTGTACATCCAGAAGACCTCAGAAAGCTAAAAACAGTCGTAGGAGGAACTAAACAGGTCAGTATAGAAAAGATTAAAGCCTTAGCTCCAGATATTATTCTTTGTAATAAGGAGGAAAATACTAAGGAAATGGTAGAAGAATTGTCTGCACTAGCACCCGTTCATGTTTCTGACATTAAAACCCTAGACGATACCTATGAACTCATTAAACAGTATGGAGCCCTCTTTAATGTTAGCAAAAAAGCAACACAGATTCTTATAGAAATCAAAGAGAGGGCAAAGAATTTTAAGAATTGCGCGCTAAAGTCATCTGTAAAATCGTGTTTCTATCTTATCTGGAAGAATCCCTATATGGCTGCAGGTCAAGACACATTTATCAATCACTTACTGGAAATAAATGGATTTAAAAATGCAACAAACGCAGGAAGATATCCAGAAATAAAGCTTGAGGATATGCAAGAGGTAGATTACGTTTTACTGTCTTCAGAGCCTTTTCCTTTTACTGAGCGGCATGTACAAGAATTGCAACACCATACAAAAGCTAAAGTAATACTGGTAGATGGAGAGTATTTTTCTTGGTACGGCAGTAGATTGCTCAAAGCTTTTGCCTATTTCGAGCAGTTGCAATCTCGTTTAGAACTGTAGGAACTTCATCTTTTGATGAAGATGAAGTGCTTCAAATGTTAGAATATCGCTCAAACTATGATCTGTGAACTGCACATTATACGCCTCTTCTATAAGTCGTTTATACTTGTGTTCTAAGAAACTGTGATATCGTTTATGTTTTTCATTGGACGTCATGGAGTTAGTTTGTATTTACTTGATTATAAGTTATTTAAATATAGTGAAAAAAATTGAAAGTTGCAGAAATAAAAAAGCCAGCAATCACTTGCTGGCTTTTAAAATTTAGAGAACCTATTAATCTTGCAAGGCAAACACTTGTTGTAAAAGTGTAGTGGTTCTGCTAGAAACTTTGGTTCGAATTTCTTTTTCTTCAACAGCAATCATAGTATATACGCCTTTAAGTGCTTGTTGGGTTACGTAATCTGTTAAATCTGGATTTACATCTGTTGTCAATGGTAAATTATTGTACTTCGTAATGAGGTTGGACCAGATTTGATCGGCGCCTACTTTTCCAAATGAATTCTGAATTACAGGTTGAAATTTATCGTACAAAGCCGTTTGCGTCTTTCCAGTAAGATATTGCGTCGCGGCATCATCTGTACCTAATAATATGGTGCGCACATCGTTAAAAGTAATTTCTTTTACTGCATTTACAAAAATGGGCGTAGCCTCACTTACAGCATCTTCTGCAGCTCTATTTAAAGCTTTAATCCCTTCATCTGCAA
>CAZXMY010000162.1:2546-5623 GCA_964641325.1 uncultured Flavobacteriaceae bacterium
GCACTTTTTATTCCGGATATCGATAAATGGGAAAAATGGGATAAAAGCATTCTTGCCGAAGTACAAAAAGTAGACTATGCCTTTCTAGATGGTTCTTTTTATGCAGATGGTGAGATCCCTAGACCTATGAGTGAAATACCACACCCCTTTGTGGCGGAGACGGTTAGCGCTTTCGCGAAAGCAGACTCCATTACAAAATCAAAAGTCATCTTTATTCATTTTAATCATTCTAACCCTGTCTTGGACCCTAATTTTCTAGGTAGAAAAGAATTAGAAGCCCAAGGTTTTAGATTTGCGCAGCAAGGAGAAATCTATAAGTTGTAAAATTCTCTAAATTTCAAAAGGTTTAGTAACGATTTCGTAAATTTAGCCTGAAAAAGCGACCTAAATTTACAGATGGAACAAATTAAACCCTATACCCCGAAACATAAAGTACGCATTGTAACTGCAGCAAGCCTTTTTGATGGCCACGATGCAGCTATTAATATTATGCGTCGTATCATACAAAGTACAGGTGTAGAGGTAATCCATCTTGGGCACGATCGCTCTGTAGAAGAAGTGGTGAATACCGCCATACAAGAAGATGCAAATGCTATTGCAATGACGTCGTATCAAGGCGGACACAATGAGTATTTTAAGTATATGTACGACCTTTTAAAAGAAAAAGGTGCTGGGCATATTAAGATTTTTGGCGGTGGAGGCGGTGTGATTCTTCCTGAAGAAATTAAGGATTTGATGGATTACGGGATTACCCGTATCTATTCTCCAGATGATGGCCGCGAAATGGGATTACAAGGGATGATAAACGACCTTGTACAACAATCAGATTATGCCATTGGCGATTCTTTGAACGGAGAGGTAAATCATCTTGCAGCTAAGGTGCCTACGGCTATTGCGCGTGTAATATCCTCTGCAGAGAATTTTCCTGAGGTGGCCAAAGACACATTAGAAACTATACATCATAAAAATAAGACCTCTAAAACACCTGTATTGGGAATTACAGGTACTGGTGGTGCCGGTAAAAGTTCACTTGTAGACGAACTCGTGCGTCGATTTTTAATTGACTTTCCAGAAAAAACTATAGGACTAGTTTCTGTAGATCCTTCTAAACGTAAGACAGGTGGCGCTTTGTTAGGTGATCGTATACGAATGAATGCGATTAACTCGCCGCGTGTATATATGCGTTCTCTAGCGACACGACAGAGTAATCTCGCTTTATCAAAATACGTAAACGAAGCGGTAGAAGTATTAAAAGCGGCAGAGTATGATTTGATCATTCTAGAAACTTCGGGAATAGGACAGAGTGATACCGAAATTTTAGAGCATAGCGATGTCTCGCTGTATGTGATGACACCAGAGTTTGGTGCGGCTACGCAGTTGGAAAAGATTGATATGCTGGATTTTGCAGATCTCGTTGCCATAAATAAGTTTGACAAAAGAGGTTCTTTAGATGCCTTGCGCGATGTGAAGAAGCAGTATATGCGTAACCATAATTTATGGGATACGCATCAGGATGATTTACCGGTTTATGGCACGATTGCCAGTCAGTTTAACGATCCTGGGATGAATACCCTCTATAAGAAGATTATGGAAAAGGTAGATACGGCGACAACGGCAGATTTGTCTTCTACTTTCTCTATTAGTAAGGAGATGAGTGAGAAAATCTTTGTGATTCCACCATCGCGTACACGCTACTTGAGTGAGATATCAGAGAGTAATCGAGCGTATGACGCTTTCGCGAAAGCGCAACAAAAAACAGCACAAACGCTTTACGGAATTTATAAGTCTGTCGAATCTATTGCTGGTGTCAGTCTGAGCCTGTCGAAGACGGGAATCGATGCAGATGCCCTTCGACAAGCTCAGGGTGACAGTACCCGTGAAGAAAATGTAGCTATAATTAAAATCCTCCTCGCCGAGTTTGACCGTGTAAAAATGGATTTAGATCCCTATAACTGGGAAATCATAACGGGTTGGGAAGAAAAGGTGAATAGATACAAAGCACCCGTGTATTCTTTTAAAGTACGTGATAAAGAAATAAAAATTGATACGCATACAGAGTCGCTGTCACATACACAGATTCCTAAGGTAGCTCTACCAAAATATGAAGCTTGGGGAGATGTTTTGAGATGGTCTTTGCAGGAGAATGTGCCGGGAGAATTCCCGTACACATCAGGACTGTACCCTTTTAAACGTACAGGAGAAGACCCTACACGTATGTTTGCCGGAGAAGGTGGTCCAGAACGTACCAATAAACGTTTTCACTATGTGAGTTTAGGGATGCCTGCCAAAAGGCTAAGTACCGCTTTTGATAGTGTTACCCTTTATGGCAACGACCCAGGACATCGTCCCGATATCTATGGTAAAATTGGAAATGCAGGAGTGAGTATATGTTGTCTGGATGACGCTAAGAAGTTATATTCTGGTTTTGATTTAAGTCACGCGATGACCTCGGTGAGTATGACCATTAACGGTCCAGCACCTATGTTGCTTGGCTTTTTTATGAATGCCGCTATAGATCAGAATTGTGAAAAGTACATCAAGGAAAACGAAATCGAAGACGAAATCGAAACTCGAATTGCGGAGATTTATAAAGGAAAGACACGTCCATCCTATCAAGGGGATTTACCTGAAGGAAATGATGGTTTAGGATTAATGCTATTAGGTGTTACGGGAGATCAGGTATTGCCTGCAGAGGTATACAATCGTATTAAAGTAGAAACGCTTACCCAAGTAAGAGGTACTGTTCAAGCAGATATTCTTAAGGAAGACCAAGCGCAAAACACCTGTATTTTTTCTACAGAATTTGCATTGCGATTAATGGGCGATGTACAAGAGTATTTTATAGAGCAAAAGGTGCGTAATTTTTATTCGGTGTCGATATCTGGATATCATATTGCAGAGGCAGGAGCAAACCCTATCACACAGTTGGCGTTAACACTATCTAATGGCTTTACCTATGTGGAGTATTACTTAAGTCGTGGGATGGATATCAATAAGTTTGGCCCTAATTTATCCTTCTTTTTCTCTAACGGTATCGATCCAGAATATTCGGTGATAGGTCGTGTGGCAAGACGTAT
>CAZXMY010000163.1:0-5612 GCA_964641325.1 uncultured Flavobacteriaceae bacterium
AAGGTGCTTACTCCTATTCTCTGTTTTTCTGTCGTTTACCTTAGTAATAAGTGTATCAAAGGTAGCAATGGCATCATCTATAATACCTTCGCTTTCTTTAGTTGGTTCCTTTTGATTAATTCCTTCCCAAAGGTATACGGCATCAATAATATCTCCTAACACAAAATTGATGTCTTTTTTTAAGTCTCTAATGTTTGACATAATATTCTTCTTTACTGTAAAAATAATCTAAATTAATAAGGCTTAGATATAAACCTCTAGAAATTTAAGTTTTTCTGATGTTGTAACCACTATGGCAGGACAATGTGCAGGTAGTATATAGGTTTCTCCTAAGGAAATATTATAATCTATGCCATCACAAGTAATTGTCCCTTGACCTGAAACAGCTATTAAGATGGTAAAGCTTTCATCTCTTTTTATCTCGTGATTCATAGTGTTCAGATTCACAATATCCGTTTTAAAAAAAGGACAGTGTTTTAGTTCTTGCGTTCCTTTTTGCTCTGGATTATAGTCTAACTGCACTGCTTCTGCAGGCTTAAATTTAATGGCTTTACAAGCATTATCTAGATGTAATTCTCTATAAGTTCCATCGTCTTGTTGTCGATTATAGTCATGTACTCTATAGGTAATATCTGATGTTTGTTGTATTTCTGCCAATACAATTCCTGCACCTATAGCATGTATAAGTCCTGCACTTATATAGAAAGCGTCTCCTTCTTTTACAGGAATAGTATTTAAATTTTCTTCTAGTGTATTATTGTCTATCGCTTCTTTAAATTTTTTGGCATTCATATCGACTTTAAAACCGGCAATAATATGAGCACCCTTTTGCGCCTTGAGGACATACCACATTTCTGTTTTTCCTCTTGCTTCTTGATGTAATTCTTGTGCCAATTTATCATCAGGATGCAGCTGTACAGAGAGTTTATGGCTGGCGTCTATAAACTTAATGAGTAATGGCATTTCTGATCCAAAACGATCTAAGCTCGTTGGACCTAAAATAGCTTCAGCAAAAGAACTTAATAATTCGTCTAAACGCTTTCCTTTGTGTGCGCCATTTGCAATGATACTATTGCCTTGTGGTAAGTTTGCTACTTCCCAACTTTCACCAATATTTTGGGATGTCGCAGGTTTGCCCAAAATAGTACTGAGCCCTTTTCCTCCCCAAAGTCTTTCTTTGAGTATAGGGGTACATTTAAAAGGATAAAAAAGGGCTTCCATTTACAAAGTCTTAATATGTTGTAATGCTTTTTCTAGGTGTTTAGAGGCTAGCATACTATTAAAACGCATTTGTAATATCCCACTTGTATCTATTACAAAGGTCTCCCTGCCCGGTAACAATCCCATAAGATCACTTTTTACTTGATATAATTTACGGATTTTACCTTCAGAATCTGCAAGCAAGGAAAAAGGTAATCTATACTTATTTGAAAAGCGGGCATGAGAATTCACAGAGTCGTTGCTAACGCCAAAAACCAAAGCACCAGCATCTTTAAAATCTTCAAAACTATCTCTAAAACTACAAGCTTCTGCGGTGCATCCTGGTGTAAAATTTTTAGGATAAAAATAAATCACAAGAGGCTGTTTCCCTATGTATTGTGCAATATCAATAAGATTACCGTCCTGATTATACAGTTTAAAATGGGGTGCTTTATCTCCTACACGTAACATCTTTCCCTACCCTTTATATACCACAAAATTACGTGGTGTTTCATAGAGTGTTATTTCGAGATCAAATCTGCTATCAAGCACTCTTTTAATTTTATTATATATCACAACAGCTATATTTTCTACTGTGGGATTGAGGTTTTTAAATTCTGGTACCTCTAGATTTAGATTTTTATGATCGAGAGCATCTTCTACTTCTTTTTTAATAATATCCTTGAGTATTTTTAAATCAATAAGATACCCAGTTTCAGGATCAATTTCTCCAGTAACTCCCACGGTTAAGTCATAATTATGACCGTGATAATTAGGATTACTGCATTTGCCAAAAACCTGTGCATTTTTGGTATCATCCCATTCTTTGCGATACAATCTATGTGCTGCATTAAAATGTGCTTTTCTATAGGCTGTTATTCTCATGACTCTAAATAAGTGTAAAATTTATCAAAGATAATTTTAAACCACTCCGTATACTGTTCTGGATTAGTTTTAATATCGCTTTTTACATCTTCTAAAGGCATCCATTTCCAGCTAGCTACTTCTTCTTTATTTATGACAGGTACACCTTCATAATAACCTACTAGAATATGATCGAGCTCGTGTTCTGTTAAACCATTATCAAAAGGAGCTTTATAAATAAAGGATGTGGTTTCTTTAAGAGCAACTTCAAAACCCATTTCTTCCTGTAGACGTCTTCTACCCGCTTCTAAGTTTGTTTCTCCATCGCGTTGGTGGCTACAACAAGTGTTGGTCCATAAGCCAGGAGAGTGATATTTATGCAAAGCACGTTGTTGCAGCATAAGCTCTTTCTTCTTATTAAAAATAAAAACAGAAAATGCGCGGTGTAGAAGGGCTTTTTCATGCGCTTCCATCTTAGGCATGAGTCCTATTTTATTATCCTCTTGATCTACAAGGATGACCAATTCTTCTTTCATAAGCTCTGTAAAAATACAAAATGATAAAGTTAGGAACTAAAAAAAGCGCCTTATATACATATAAAGACGCTTCTTAACAAGTTGGGCAAATAAAATTTTAAAAGAATCTAGGTGTTAGCATACGTTCGTATTTCTTAAATAGTTCGAAGCGCAAGAAAACTTCAAAACTACCATCATTAAACACCTGATCTCCTAGGTCTGTAGTCTCTCTGTCATAGGATAAGCCTATGAGCATACTATCTGTGGCTTGAAAACCTATCAAACCACTTACAGCAGCACTCCATCTGTAGGCAGCTCCTGCGTGAAATTTTTCATAGATTAAGAAGTTTGCAGAAAAATCAACTTGAAGAGGAGATCCTTCTACAAGTTTTACCAAGGTACTAGGTTTGAATACCAGGTTCTCATTAATGTCAAAAGTATAGCCTACTATACCGTAATAGTTTATCCTTTCTTCTGCTAATGAACTAGCACTTCCTGGTTCATTTCCATCATTAAAATGATTAGTTTGTAAAAGATTAGGAACACTTAATCCTGCATAAAAATCTTCATTATGATAATATAAGCCTACACCTACTACTGGTGAAAATTTATTATCAATATTTTGTGCAAAATTGATATCTGTAGGGTCCAATAAATTAAGCTGAGTAAAATCAACATCTAGAATATGTCCTCCTCCTTTTAACCCGAAACTTAATTTTCCAAACTCTGAAGTTTCAATAGTATAACTAAAGTCTATTCCAATATATGTTTCTTGCTGTGGTCCAAGAGCATCATTTACAATAGATAGCCCCAAACCTACTTTACTTTCTGCTATGGGAGAGTGAATACTAAAGCTTTGCGTTCTTGGTGCTCCATCCAGACCTACCCATTGGCTCCTGTGCAATCCTGTTACACTAGCTACTCCTCTATTTCCAGCGTATGCAGGATTAATTACTACAGGATTATAAATATACTGTGTATACTGCGGATCCTGCTGTGCAAATACTTTGAAAGTACCTACCAAAAGAAAAAGTAAAACTATGAACGTTAAATTCTTCATTTCCTTAATTTTTATTATGCCTATTAAGCTATATACTATTAGTAAGAGTTCGCTTTCGCGAAAGCGAACTCTCTTTTTTAATTATTACCTATTGAGATATAAATATCCTGCCAATTGCCTTAATTCATCTTCGGCTTGATACTGAATCACGTAATAGTAGGTTCCTGTAGGCAATCCTCGATCTTGTGAAACGGTTACACGACCATTTGATATACCTGTGAAACTGGTTAACGGATCATTGTTATATCCTTCTCTACTAAACACTTCTACACCCCATCTATTGTATATAGTCACCGTATTATCTGGGAAACTATCTATACGTTCGATAAAGAAGAAGTCGTTTACGCCATCACCATCTGGAGATATACCGTTAAATACAATAATATCAGACTGTGAAAGAACTCCCACAAAGACCGTTACCGTTGGATCATCTGTTGGATCTCCATTAACATTATTTGGATCTAAATCATCTGGTGTCTCAATGCCTTCTGGGTTAGGAATAATATTTCCTTCTGCATCTGTACCTGTATCACTAATATCCGACACATCATCTCCATCTAGGGTCTGACCATCTGCCATTGCTTGGTTTATTACAACTCCTGCTTCTATATCCTCTTCTGTAAGGATGTAGGTTGCAGAGAAAGTATCAATATCTGACTCACCTGGTTCTAGATCTATTGGACCTCCATCTATATCTACTAATGGATCATCCAGAGTAATATTGAAGACTGGTACATTACCTGTATTCGTAACCATAAATGTGTACTGGATTATATCACCATCTTCTATATCATCATCACCATCTAGATCAATCACCTGAGCAGATTTAATAAGCGAAATCTGCGCTATGAACGGTAAATCTACGATGGTAATATCGTCGGGGTTTCCGTCTCCATCTGGATCATCATCTGTTGGATCGTTAGGATCATCTGATGTATCACTTATCGTATCTCCATCTGGATCTTGACTATCTACAAAGGCCTGATTCTCTACAAATCCTATATTAATATCATCCTGAGTAATTTCATAGGTTGCCGTGAAGGTTGTACTATCAGTCTCTCCTGGCGCCAGATCGATAGGTCCACCAATTACATCTACTAATGGATCTGTTATAATTACATCAGTCAAGGTAACATTACCCGTGTTTGTAATAATAAAGGTGTATGTGATAGTCTCACCTGGTTGTGCTAGACCGTCACCATTCTCATCATTAAATACTCCTATTTTATCAATATTAATTGATGCCATTTGACAAAGCTCCACAATCGTAGGATTATTATCAGTAATACTTACTGGGTCGGATAGATCAGTAGCTATATCACCGTTTGGTGCCGTACCTTCTACTGTCGCTTGATTTACAACCTCTCCAGCATCTATATCATCCTGAGTTATGGCATAAGTCGCGGTATATTCCCAAGTCTCTGTAGGATCTAGTTCATTATCTCCATCATCATCACCGCCAACAAATACAATCGCTACTACTGGATTCGGTGCTTCTAACAATGGATCCGTTACCACTATGTTAGATAGAGATACATTGACTTGATTCGTTACTGTAAAGGTATACGTAATCGTCTCATCAACGTCTGCACACTCATCACCATTAAGATCATTATAAACTCCAGTCTTAATAATCGCAATCGATTCATTAACAACAATTGGATCTTGGCAAACCTCTGTAATCGTTGGATTGTTCTCCTCTATACTTACTGGATCGGATAAATCAGTAGCTATATCCCCATTTGGTGCTGTACCTTCCACAGTCGCTTGGTTTATAACTTCACCAGCATCTATATCATCCTGAGTTACCGTATAATCGGCTGTATATTCCCAAGTCTCTGTAGGATCTAGTTCATTATCTCCATCATCATCACCGCCAACAAATACAATCGCTACTACTGGATTCGGTGCTTCTAACAATGGATCCGTTACCACTATGTTAGATAGAGATACATTGACTTGATTCGTTACTG
>CAZXMY010000164.1:0-5587 GCA_964641325.1 uncultured Flavobacteriaceae bacterium
GCAATTATTTGCAGCGCATTTCACTCCTGATCCAGGGCTTCCTACGACAATGAGCGCCTCAGATAATTACGATTTCTTTGATGCTATGGTGTCGTATAAACAAGAAGATTATAAGAAAGCAATCACAAAATGGCAGCCATTGCTTAATAAGAAGCCTGAAAATGATACGCTTAATTACTTTTTAGGGGTAGCAAATCTGGCTCAGGGAAACGAAGATGAGGCGATCACATTTTTGCAATGGGCTGCAGAAAATAATAACAGTCATTTTTTATCTGATACCTATTACTATTTGGGCTTGGCCTATCTAAAAAGCGGAAAAGCTTCATTAGCTATAAAGGCTTTAGAAAAAAGTGATTTAGATAAAAGTAAACCTCTTATAGAAAAGATAAAACAATCGGAGTAGATTTACGATTGTTGTAAGGCGCTTCTATAATCATTATTTGCAATACAAGAGATGATGAAATCCATTATAAATACTAGCTTTAAGAAAGGATTATGCATAGTATTGCTTTTGGTTATCGCACAACAAGCCAGCGCCCAAGATCGTATTTCCCAAGCGACATTTGCTTCTCAATTATCGAAGGTAAACCGGTATATGGAAGAGGGTAATTTTGAGGAGGCCTTAACCTTTGTAAATCGCAAAGTAGATTCTATTCTTTCCATTAAAAATTACTATTACGCTACAGATTATACGTATTACATAGGCAGAATTACGGCGGAGCTGACTAATAAGGAACAAGCCATTAAGGCCATAGCTCAATTTGAAGATAAATTTGCTAAGGTTAAAAATGATAGTGCCAAAGCCATGCGACAACTCAGACTAGAAACAGCGTCGTTTTATGAATATATGGGTGATACTAAGAAGGCATTAGGTTTAAACGCTCAAGCCATTGAGTATACACATAAAATGCGGGATGCAACTCCATCGCATTTTGGCCTCATATACGGAAATATGGGCGTGTATAGTGCGCGTTTAGGGCTGTTAGAAGATGCTGCGGCCTATCAACACAAATCACTTAAAGCTTATCAAAGCGATGAGAATGTTGTGCCTAAAAATTTATATGTGGTTTATAATTCATTAGGCGGTACGATGTGGTTTCAATCCAAAATAGATAGCGCAGCTATTTATTATAGAAAAGCCGAAGAAATTTTAGATGATATGGAAGCAACTCCACTGAACACCTATTTTAGGAGAGCTACTTTACTGAATAATCTGGCGGCAGTTTATAGCATTCAAGGAGATGCGGGAAAGTCCAATGAGTCTATGAAAAGTGTGATTCGAAATTTGAACGCTTTTATTGATGATAAAACAATTACAGACTTTTATAGAGACCAGGGATATAGCTTTTTATTTCAGGCTTTGGAAAATTACGGAGGTAATTTTACAGCGCAAGGCGATTATGAACAAGGACTCGCTATTTACGAGTACGCTTATGGACGCAAGCAGGGGTATTATCAGGCTTCAGAAAAAGATGAAGCAAGGGCTAAAGAATTAGCCAAAGCCAAAATACTCATAGGAGAAACTCATTTAAGTCTTAAAAATTACGATCAAGCATTAGTTTTTATAGAAGAAGGCATGCATGGTCTTAAGACAAACAATGCCTATAGAGATATTTTTTGGGCGGCTACGGGATATTTTGATATAGGTAAAATTAAAGAGCAATATGATAATATAGATGAGGCGAAGGATAATTTTGAAGCAGCGCAACAATTATTTGAACAATCGCAAACAGCAACTTTTGATAATAGATATCTGGGTTTTATTGAGTATGTTTCTAATTTTTATGCTACGCATGGAGCTCCAGAAAAGGCTTTAGCTATGGCACAACGGGCCTATGAATATATAAAAGAGAACCAAGGTGTTACAACAACCTTGGAATTTGATCATACACTTAATCTTGCCCAAATATATGTACATCAAGAAGCCTATGAAAAGGCTTTGAAGCAAATACAATTGGCTCAAACCACGCTAGATAAAATTAAAGGATCTAATGATTTTAGACTAGAGCAAAGAGAGATAGACCTTACGGTTTTAGAAACAAAAATTGAATTATCCAAAGGAGATTTGCCTAGTACATCTCAACTCAAAGAGCGATTAATCCATATTCAAAAAGCGATAACGCTTTTAGAAGCAAAAAAAGAACTGTTATATTCTAATGAAGACAATGCGGTATTGTTAGAACAAAACTACGAACTTTTTGAGCTGGCAAAGCAGGTCGTATTACTATTGTACAACTCGACAAAAGAAGAAGACTATTTGACACTATTGCTTAATTATACAGAGTCTGGTTTATATCATCGCATTAGAACGCGATTAAATATGAAGAACGATATAAGATTTAATAAAATACCCGATAGTGTTGTTCAAAAAGGGAATGAATTGAGAACTCTGGTAGATACCGCGTTTAATGGTGATAGGGATGATGCAATTGTAAAATATGATTCAATTGTAAACAAATGGCAAGAGTACAAGAGCACGCTTAAAATGACGTACCCGGAGTATTATAGAATGCGCTACGAAACTATTGATGCCAACATTACAGGAATTCGGGATTTAATTCCAGAGAATACTACACTGGTCAGATACTTTAATGTTTTTGATAAAGCTTTTTCCCTTGTAATGGATAAGCAAGAGACTTCACTTTATGAGATTGATATCCAAAAAGCTACACCTACTATATTGGCATTGCAAGAAAAGCAATTTGATGAGCGAGAAACCGTTCGAGATTTAATGGAGCTTTATGAGATTCTATGGCAACCCTTTGAAGACAAAATAAAGCATGAGAATGTGGTTATTATTCCTAATGGAGCTTTATATAATTTAAGCTTCGAAGCCCTATTACTAGAAGAGAGCGATTCTTATGGAGATATGATTACTAATAGCCTATTGTCACGTCATAATATCGCCTACAATTATAGTACGTTACTCACTAATAAAAATGTAAATTCAGAGCAATACAAGCAAGATTTCATCGCTTTTACGCCTGAATTTTCAGAACGTATGAAAGACGAGTATAAAGTAGCTCTTACAGATTCTCTGGAGATAGATAAAACCTACCTAACCCTATTGCCGCAACCTTTTAGCGTGTCTATTGCCGAAAACTATACAAGAGTATTTAAAGGCGATCATTTTACAAACACAAATGCGACCAAACAACTTTTTACAAAACAGGCTAGTGAACATAAAATTATTCATATTGGAACCCATGCAGAATCTAATAACATAAGTCCAGAATTCTCTAGATTACTATTTGCAAAACCTGTTTCTGAAAGCGCATCGGTAGAGGATAATTCTTTGTATGCTTATGAAATATACAACTGCGATTTATCTTCTAACCTCGCAATACTCACCGCTTGTGAAACAGGCAAACCTAGTTATCAATCTGGCGAAGGAATGATATCCTTGGCCCATGCATTTTCTTACGCAGGTAGCGAAAGTATTTTAACGAGCCTATGGAAAATAGACGAACAATCTAGTGCTATTATTGTAGGCTATTTTTACGACAACCTAAAAAAAGGAATGTCTAAACCAGAAGCCTTGAGACAGGCAAAACTGCGCTATCTATCTACTAATGAAGGTAGGCTATTGCAACCTAATTATTGGGCAGGATTAGTGTTAATGGGTGACACTTCTCCTATAAAACTAGATGCCAGCGGGTCCTGGTGGGTTTGGGCTGTAGCAGCTGCCATTGGATTAATTATTATTTGGCTGCTTGCGCGAAAGAAAACTTCACAGCAATTGTCATAAATTCAAGACTCCGAAAAGAAGCCAAATTGCCATCATTTAGTCAAGGTGATCTTCACCAAAACCGATGTTTCTGCATAGATTTTCTAATGTATAATCCAGCTTAAAGACTACCTTTGCTTAAAATTTCTTGTATGACTAAGCACAAAGCAGGCTATGTAAATATTATTGGGAATCCTAATGTAGGAAAGAGCACCTTAATGAATGCTTTTGTAGGAGAGCGTTTAAGTATTATTACATCAAAAGCTCAAACTACGAGACACCGTATTTTAGGAATAGTAAATGGCGAAGATTTTCAGATGTTGCTAAGTGATACACCAGGAATCATTAAGCCTGCCTATGAGATGCAATCTGCGATGATGGACTTTGTAAAGTCGGCTTTTGAGGATGCAGACGTCTTACTATATCTTGTGGAGTTAGGAGAAAAGGAATTAAAAGACGAAGCCTTTTTTAATAAGATTCGTTCTGCCAAAATCCCTGTGCTATTATTACTTAATAAAATAGATAAGGGTAATGAAGAGCTCTTAGTCGAGGCCGTAAAATTATGGTCAGAAAAAGTTCCTAATGCAGAAGTGTTTGCAATTTCGGCTCTAGAAAATTTTGGGGTAGAAGAAGTCTTTAAACGTATTGTCGAGTTATTGCCAGAGTCGCCGCCTTTTTATCCTAAAGATCAACTTACAGATAAGCCAGAGCGCTTTTTTGTAAATGAGATTATACGCGAAAAAATCCTAATGCACTATAAAAAGGAAATCCCTTATAGTGTAGAAATCGATTGTGAAGAGTTTTTTGAAGAAGAGACTATCATCAGGATGCGTGCGGTTATTATGGTGGAGCGCGATAGCCAGAAAGGAATTATTATAGGGCATAAAGGAGGCCCTTTAAAGCGTGTAGGCGTAGAGGCGCGTAAAGATTTAGAGAAATTTTTCGGAAAACAAGTGTATTTAGAACTCTATGTGAAAGTCAATAAAAATTGGCGTAGTAACGAGAAGCAATTGCGTCGTTTTGGATATAACAACAAATAGTCCTTTTCCTTATATTCTCTCCCTTTGGAGACTTGCCTGTCGTTAGGTAGGGATGCCCGAAGGACAGAGAGGGTTTTTGGGAGACTTGCCTGCCGTTAGGTAGGGATGTCCGCAGGACAGAGAGGACTTTGTATAAAAACTAATAGCTACAGGCTAAGTTCTAAGAGCTGAAAAAATGAATAGAAAACTAAAAAACAGTGAATTAGGGCGTAAAAACGTGGCTCAGTATAAAGAAGCTACAAAAACCCCGCTCATTATTATTTTGGATAACATTAGGAGCCTTAATAATATAGGCTCTGTATTTCGTACGGCAGATGCTTTTTTGGTCGAAAAAATATACTTGTGTGGCATCACGGCACAGCCTCCACATCGTGATATACAAAAAACAGCTCTTGGAGCTACAGACTCTGTAGATTGGGAATATGTAGAAGATACGGTTGCGCTTTCGCGAAAATTAAAAGAACAAGACGTACAGCTATGTGCTATTGAACAAGCCGAAGATTCTGTAATGCTACAAGACGTTCACTTAGAATCAGGAAAAAAGTATGCACTCATTTTTGGGAACGAAGTAAAAGGTGTTCAGCAAGAAGTGGTATCATTATCTGATACGGTGGTAGAAATTCCGCAATTTGGAACAAAACACTCTCTTAATATTTCGGTTAGTCTTGGGATTACCGTTTGGGATTTCTTTTCTAAACTTCAAAATAATTTCGGGAGATAAAAAGTCGGGTTTTCTAAATTTTGATTTTATCTCCTTTTTTTCTTTTTCCAAAAGCATTATTGTTTTTTATAGATACTTACGCTTTAATAAGTATACATT
>CAZXMY010000165.1:0-5554 GCA_964641325.1 uncultured Flavobacteriaceae bacterium
GTAGTAGGAGCAGGTGCCGTAGGGGCAAGTTGTGCAGAGTATATAGCCATTAAGAACTTTGCTAGTGAAGTTGTTTTACTCGATATAAAAGAAGGATTTGCAGAGGGAAAAGCAATGGATCTTATGCAAACAGCTTCTTTAAATGGTTTTGATACGAAAATTACTGGTTCTACAAGTGATTATACAAAAACGGCAAATAGTGATATTGCTGTAATTACTTCCGGCATACCTAGAAAACCGGGCATGACTCGAGAAGAGCTAATCGGAATTAATGCAGGTATCGTTAAGTCGGTAGCGGCAGGTTTAGTGGAGCATTCACCTAATGTAATTCTTATTGTGGTTTCAAATCCAATGGATACGATGACCTATCTCGCGCACAAAATGACAGGACTTCCTAAGAACCGAATTATAGGAATGGGCGGTGCTCTAGATAGCGCTCGTTTTAAGTATAGATTGGCTCAAGCCTTAGATGCACCAATATCAGATGTGGATGGCATGGTTATAGGAGGCCATTCAGATAAAGGGATGGTACCATTAACCAGGATGGCTACAAGAAATTCTGTACCGGTTTCAGAATTTATAAGTGAAGAAAGACTTAATCAAGTAAAAGAAGATACAAAGGTAGGGGGAGCCACACTTACGAAGTTACTTGGCACTTCTGCTTGGTATGCACCTGGAGCTGCAGTAAGTGGTTTGGTGCAAGCCATTGCTTGTGATCAGAAAAAAATATTTCCTTGCTCAACACTTTTAGATGGGGAATATGGTTTAAGTGATTTATGTATCGGAGTTCCTGTGGTTTTAGGAAGTAACGGTATAGAAAAAATTGTTGAGCTTAATCTTTCTGAAGCAGAACAAGCGCACCTTAATCAAAGTGCCGAAGGCGTAAAGAAAACTAATGGCCTTTTAGACCTGTAATAGACTTGTTTTTGCGCTAGTAAAAACGAGAGGTCAAAATAAGCTACCTCAGTAATCTGAGATTGCAGCAAATACATAAGCTCCACATATTGTGGAGCTTATGTATTTTAAGTGCTAAATATGAAATAAGTGTTGTTTGAGCTATGTTTCCTTCGCGTTAATTTGTTAAAATTTAATTCAATAATCAATTTTCAAAGGATAATTAAGGGGAACTTGTTAACTTAGCCTTCAATCATTTAACCAATTTATTATGCACAAAACTATGTTTATTAAGGTAAGATTACTTGTAGTCGGGTTGATTTTAAGTTTTAGTCTTAATTTTTATGCTCAAGAATCGCCTTTCACTATTAGGTTTCAAAACGAAAGAGTTGTATTAGCTGAAAATATTGAAACTTTCCAATGGGCTCAACTTAATGAGGATTTAAGAATTAACAATGGATACTATGTCTGGCTACAATTTTTTGAAACGCCGATACAAAGTGTCCAAGATGAGTTAAAATCTAGCGGTATAGAACTTATAGATTATATTGACGCACATGCCTATCTCGCCTATGTTCCATCTACGATTACCCCTTCATTTTTGCAAAGTAAGGGTGCAAGAGCCTTAGCTACAGTTCAAGGTAATTATAAATTATCAGAAGATCTGCGTCTAGGTATTATTGGAGATTGGGCTTCTCAAGGAGATCAGATTCTGGTAACACTTCAATTTCACGATAGAGTGAGTTCTTCTTTTGTAATACAAGATCTCGCTTCGAAGCAAATAAGTGTACAACAAGAATATAAAGGACACACTATTATTGATTTGTCTATTCCTAATAATTGTCTTGAGGAACTATCCAATCTTCCCTATGTAAGGTATATTGAGGTTATAGCTGCTCCAGCTATAAAGGAAGATACGCCAGCGAGAGTGTTGCATAGAGCTGCAGGACTTGATACACAAACAGATGCTGGTAGAAATTATACGGGTGCTGGAATAGGTGTTATGGTAAGAGACGATGGTGTAGTTGGACCACATATAGATTTTCAAGGTAGAATAGATAACACGCAAGTGTCCGTAACAGGACAGACACACGGAGATGGTGTTGCAGGAATTCTGGCGGGAGCAGGAAATTTAAATCCTAATAATAGAGGGATGGCCGCAGGGTCAGATATTTTTGTTGTGAATTATGTCCCAAATTTTTTGGACACGGCGACAACAAATTTAATAAATGACGGATCTGTTCAAATTACAAATTCATCGTATGGTGACGGCTGTAATGGAGGCTATACTCTCGGATCAAGAACGGTAGATTTTCAAACAAATACAACGCCAAGTTTATTACATGTATTTTCATGTGGAAATTCTGGAGGTAATAATTGTAATTATGGTGCTGGTACAGGATGGGGAACAATTACCGGTGGTCACAAGCAAGGTAAAAATGTTATAGCTACCGCCAATGTATTTTTTACTGGATCTCTAGTTGGTTCTAGTAGTTGGGGACCAGCAACAGATGGACGTATTAAGCCGGATATTGCGGCAAATGGTCAGAACCAGATATCAACCAATGAGAATAATGGTTATTTCTCATTTGGCGGTACCTCAGGAGCATCTCCTGGTATTGCTGGAATTTCGGCTCAGTTATACGAGGCATACGGTCAGGCAAATGGAGGCGATTTGCCAGAATCGGCACTTATAAAAGCAACCTTACTCAATACAGCAAATGATGCTGGAAATGTAGGGCCAGATTTTAGATTTGGTTGGGGTATTGTAAATGGATTAAGAGCAGGTAAACTAATAGAAGACGGCCGTTTTCTAGTGGATACAGCTACTCAAGGCTCTACAAATAATCATACAATTAGCGTACCTTCGGGAACTACGCAAGTTCGTTTTATGGTATACTGGGAAGATCCGGCAGCATCTGCCGGTGCTTCTACCGCCCTGGTAAACGACCTTGATCTTGTAGTTACAGACCCTTCGTCTAATGCACTCTTGCCTTGGATTTTGGATCCTACTCCTAATCCTGCAAACTTGAATACTCCAGCAACAAATGGTGAAGATCATTTAAATAACATGGAACAAGTTCTTATAAATAATCCACAAGCAGGAAATTATAATATCCAGATTTCTGGTTTTGATGTTCCAGTTGGTCCACAACAATATTATGTGGTGTATGAAATTATACAGGATCAACTTACAGTAACACATCCTAATGATGGAGAAAGTATGATACCGGGTACATCCGAAGTGATTCACTGGGATGCAATAAACACAACAAATAACTTTAATGTTGAGTATTCTACAGATGGAGGAGCAACGTATACAAATATCACTACGGTGAATGCAGGAGTGGATTTCTTTGTTTGGAATGTGCCAGCAGATATAAGTGGCCAAGCCAAAGTTAGAGTAACTAGTGGCGATGTATCCGATGAGTCCGATGGTGTGTTCTCCATAGCGAATCAAGTAACAGGATTATCCTTAGATCAGGCTTGTCCTGCTGAAGCTACTTTTAGCTGGAATCCTGTAGATGACGCTACGAGCTATGATTTATATATTCTAGGAGACCAGTTTATGGAAATCGCAGGAACCTCTTCTACTAACAGTATAACTGTGCCTATTTCGGGACTAGATGATGAAATGTGGTTTGCGATTACAGCGAGTAATGCTGCACAAGGATGGACTAGTGAGCGTACAATAGCCACTTTCTATGAAGGAGGTCTGTTAGATTGTGAATTAGTAAACGATCTTACGGTAACGCAGATATTAAGTGATTCAAGTAATTTTTCTGGAGCCTGTGGTGATCCAGATGGCCTTGTAAGTGCTACCATACAAAACAATGGAAGTGCTGATCAAACCGACTTTACAATAATCTATCAACTCTCTGGAGATACAGCCATAGAAGAGATCTTTTCAGGCACTTTAAATGCAGGAGAATCTATAGATTATGTATTTACAACACCGCTTAATATCTCAGAAAATGGCAGTTATAATTTAGAGATTAGTGCGTCTGCAGCGGGTGATGAGTTTGTAGAAAATGATTCATTGGATATAGAATTTTTTGTACAAAGTGAAGCCGCACTGGCGCCTTTTGAAGAAGGATTTGAAACTACTGGCTTCCCAGCAGAAGGATGGACAATTTTAAATCCCGATGGAGAAGAAACTTGGCAAGAAATTGGAATTACTGGTAGTACTGGAGCTTTTACAACAACCGGTTGGGTGAATAATTTTGTCTATGACGGTGAAGGTACAGAAGATACTATTGGTACTATTATTTTAGATTTAAATGTTGATAATCCGGTCTTGACTTTTGATTTGGCTAAGGCTCAGTTTTCTACAAATTTCAGTGATGGTTTGCGTGTTGACATATCGATAGATTGTGGAGCAACTTTTACAACAATATATGAAAGAGAAGGACTAGATCTATCTACATTACCTAATTTTGTCACCTTTAACTGGGGGCCAACCTCGGCAAATGATTGGAGAACAGAAGAAATAGATTTAGGAGCTTTTCAAGGAGAGAATGCCTTGTTTAGGATTGTTAATATTTCTGGTTTTGGTAATAATACCTTTGTAGATAATTTTAATGTAGAAGAAGGTGTGTTAGCAGTGGAAGATAATGAGTTATTAGGAATTGCCTTATATCCTAATCCTGCCAGTAATCTAGTTAATATAGGGTTGCCTAATACCGTTGTAGGTTCTACTACTTTTGAGATTACTAACAGCTTAGGCCAAGTGGTTCGTAGATTACAACATGAGGCTGCTGGTGCACCGGTTCAATTAGATATTTCTAGTTTAACACAAGGCATATATTTTATCGCTATAGAGAATCAAAATAGTCGTACGGTAGAAAAACTTATTGTGCGCTAGAGTATGGATTTTTATTATGCTTTCGAGAACATGCCTGCTCGGCCGGCAGGAGCGCAAGTAGCACATAAACCTAAGGCAAGCTTTTACGCTTGCCTTTTTTTTGTACCAAATTCCTTGAGACATTCGTGGTACTTATACTATATCGCAAAAAGTATTGGGGAATCCTAACTGTTATCCTATATTTGCACGTTCTTTAAACGGAACCGATTTGTAAGACGTATGAAAAATACCTGGTACTTAGTAGTATTAATTTTTGCTCTAGCTATAGTTGGAATTAGCATGGACAAATCTACGGGTGCCAATCAGGAAATTGTACTCAAATTTACAGAACAAGGTGTAACCGAAGTTGAAACAGCAGACGTACTACGTTTTGTAAAGAGCAAATTGCAAAAGGTCACTTCCGGAGAAATCCAGATCAAAAAAAATGAGGATGGAACGCTTAAAATCACTTACTATAGTGATATAGATGTAGTTCAAATAAAGGAGATATTTACTCAAAATAATGCACTCCTAGTAACAACAAATACAAACTCAAGTGAGGAGTTTCCTATTCCTAATCAGAAAGAACTTACAGGTTATCAGCTTGATGTTTTTGAAATTCAGAATGCAAATGATTTTGCGGGTTCTGCAGGAACAGTTGTAGAATTTAAAACCGAAAGCATTCGATTTTTTACACCGGATGTGTATGTGTTTTCGCAGCAACTTGCCAAAGAAGAAAACACGAGTACTAAGCGTGCCTATTCTAATTACAGCACAATTGCCCTTACTATAGATTATAGTTTATGTGTAGTGCAT
>CAZXMY010000166.1:0-5542 GCA_964641325.1 uncultured Flavobacteriaceae bacterium
AAACTATAGGGTGTACGACGGGCATTCCAAGTCGTGGCATATAACACTCTAGAATTATTGGGATCAATAATAAGATCAACTACTCCAGCATCTGCATTTGCAAATAAGGTCTTTCTCCATGACTTACCGCCATCTGTACTTTTATAAACTCCGCGTTCTTGGGTAGGTTTGTATATGTTTCCTAAAACTCCAGCATAAACGATATCCGAATTTTTTGGATCTACCCGTATGCGTGGTACATGTCTGCTATTTTTTAATCCCGATTCTTGCCAGGTCTTTCCTGCATCTACAGATTTCCAAATGCCATAACCCGAAGAAACATTACCTCTTAAGGTTTTTTCTCCTCCGCCTACATAAATCACATTAGGGTCGCTCTGCGAAACCTCAACTGCTCCAATGCTCCCTCCAAAAAATCCATCGGAGATATTCTCCCATTCTTTTCCTCCATTTAGGGTACGCCATACACCTCCTCCAGTGCTTCCCATATAAAATAAATCTGGTTGTCCTGGAACTCCAGTTACGGCAGCACTGCGACCTCCTCTAAAAGGACCTATGAGTCGATATTCTAATGCTTCATAAGAAGATTCGTCTGGGGTTTGTGCTTGAGAAAAATCTGCTGTAAGAGCACAGACTAATAAAAGAAGTAAAAAATAATTTGTTTTCATCTTGGTTGAAGAATTTGATTATAGCTTAGAAATTTAAGGATTTATTAAGTAGTACTCAACAATGCAAGAGGTTTTAACGTGTTTGTTGGGTTTTTACTTTCCTGCGTTTGCCAGAGAAAGCAAAAAAATAAAATCACTCTTCAGGCTGCACTTTAAGCGTATTCTTCACTTCTTTGTTGAGAAAATAACCTGTTACCACGGTCGAAAGAAAATCTGCTATAGGAAAAGCAATCCATACACCCCAAACACCAAGAATAGGAGGTAAAATAAGAATAAGCGGTATTAAAAAGAATCCTTGTTTAGAAAGGCTTAGCAAAAGTGCCGGCACCGCCTTGCCTATGGCTTGAAAATAGGCAGATCCTATAAGTTGTATCACAATAATAGGCGTCGCAGCAAAAACCCATCGCAAAGCATTAGGGGTTCTGCTCAATAATTGCATATTATCTGCTACGGTTTGTGCGTCTCCTCCTTTATCACTTAGAAATATAGACACGAAAAAGTCTGGAAAGCTCATAATAATGATAAAAATTAGTAAGGCCAAAGCTCCCGCATATTTGATAGATGTATTAATTGTCTCACGAACTCTTGCATACTTCTGTGCACCATAATTATACCCCGCAATAGGCATAAATCCTTGAGTAACGCCTATTACTGGAAAAAGGGCAAACATGAGCATCCTACTTATAATGCCATAGGAGGCAACATCTAAAGCATCTCCATACGTTATAAGTATATTATTTAATAAAATGCCAAGCACACTTATCACACCTTGTCTGGCTAATGTTACCGAAGCCAGTCCCGAAATTTCTTTTACAATTTTCGTATCCAATACTAAAGAAGAAACTTTAAGCCTAAGCTCGCTTCTCGCAACAAAAAACCAGAAAATAAACCCGAAGCAAACGGCATAACTAATAAATGTTGCCCAAGCCGCTCCTTCCATTCCCAGATCCAGTATATTAATAAGAATATAATCCATTACGATATTACCTATGGCGGGAAGTATCATCGCATACATGGCAAATTTAGGCTTGCCTTCTGCACGTATTACATTGTTGCCCATCATACAGAGAGACAGCATTAAAATTCCGTAAAGTACAATGCGGTAATAGGTAAGTGCCAAATCTTTAAAAGAGTCATCTGCTCCAAAAAACTCTATAAAAAAGTTCTGAAATAGTAAACCTACCAAAGCTAGTGAGCCAGAAATGAATACCGTTAACGTAATCTGGTTGCCAAAAACTCGCAAGGCTTTTTCCTCATTGCCCGCACCTAGCGCTCTAGACAAAACTGAACTTCCTCCTATGCCCAGAGCTAATCCTATAGCTGCGATAAAAAAAGTAAAAGGCAATACCACGGTAATCGCAGAAATAGCCTGTGGTCCAATCCATCTTCCTACAAAAATGGTATCCACAATCATATTAAGCGACATGACAAGAATACCTATAGAAGCAGGTACTGCTTGTTTTACAAGAAGTTTAGAGATAGGCTCTGTGCCTAAGGCCGCGGCGTTTTTTTTAGCCATTTAAACTGTGGTTTCTACTGGCACGTCTGCCCACTCATTTGCCCAACTCGCCAAAAGGTGTGCCCAATCATCTCTATCATTTATACACGGGATTGTGTGAAAATCTTTTCCGCCGGCTTCGTGAAAGATTTCTGCGCCCTCCATAGCGATTTCTTCTAAGGTTTCAAGGCAGTCAGACACAAATGCAGGGGTTGCAATTGCCATCTTTTTGAAACCTTCTTTCCCCATACGCTCTATCGTGCGGTCCGTATACGGTTGTAACCACGGGTCAAATCCTAAACGTGATTGGAAACTAGTAGAGAATGTGCCTGGTTTTAAATCTAAATACTGCCCTATAAGACGTGTGGTCTCATAACACTGGTGACGATAGCAAAACTCGTGCGCTTTAGAACCTGCAGAACAGCAACTACCATCTATTTTACAATGCAATTTAGTCACATCACTTTTACGAATGTGCCTTTCTGGCACTCCGTGATACGAAAATAATAAGTGCTCATAATCTACTCCTTCTAAACTTTCGGCAATAGAATCTCCAAGAACTTTAATGTATGCCCGCTTATTATAAAAGGCCTTTACATCTGTAATTTTCATATTCGGGAACTGCTTTGCTCGAATCTCTTCGGCAAGGACTAAAATTGTTTCCGTAGTTGCCATTGCATACTGAGGGTAGAGCGGTACGAGCAGCACTTCATCTATTCCTTGGTCGTGTAATTTTTTAAGCCCGCTAGCAATACTAGGTGTGCCATAACGCATAGCAACCTGTACAGGGAGCTTGGTGTGGCTAGCCACTTTTTCGCGTAAGCGTTCTGTAAGTACAATTAAAGGGGAACCTTCTTCCCACCAAATCTTACTGTATGCCTCAGCACTTTTTTTAGGTCGGGTATTAAGAATAATTCCCTTTACTAGCAGTGCTCTAGCCCATAAAGGAACATCTATCACACGCTCGTCCATCAAGAACTGTCCGAGATATTTTTTTACATCTTTAGGGTTTGTGCTTTCTGGAGAACCCAGATTCACAAGAAGTACGCCTTTGCTCATATTATCTTTCTTTTGGCTTCACAAAAATAAGGTCTAACTCCCACACAGCCGTTAAAAAAACGATAAGAGTTTGTGATACTGCTATTCTAAACACCATAGTAAAGCTTCCTCCAGATGCTTCCTAAATAGCGGATTGAAATAGGCTTCTTTTGGGTGACCTAATCCGGTATAAAACGCCTTACCTCCATCATACTTGTGATACCAAGAAATGGGATGAAAATCACCATTTGTACCGCCTTCATAACTAGACTCATCAAGTATTAGGACAGGCTTGACTTGACTATTGAGGTTTTTGTAATTGTACCATTCGTCGGCTATTTCTGTAGTGTTTTCTAGATGGTTTGTGCTGGTGTGTTCTCCGTTTTTAATAAGCTGGGCTTTTCTGATATTTGGATTGTTAGGATGACTATCAAAATAGCCGCCTACAAGTCTGCCATACCACGGCCAATCATACTCTGTATCTGCCGCTGAATGCACGCCTAAGAAACTGCCGCCAGATTGAATGTATTTCTCAAAAGCGGCTTGACCTTGAGCATCAAGAATATTGCCCGTGGTGTTTAAGAAAACAATGACATCGTACTGAGGTAAGCCCTCTGTAGTAAAATGCAATGAGTCTTCGGTATGCGTAACTATAAAATTGTGAGCATTTCCAAAATTTTGAATCGTTTTGACACCCGTTTCGATAGATTTATGCCTCCAGCCTAAGGTCTTTGTAAAGACGAGAACTTTCTTTGCTTTGATGTGTTCTTGCGTTACTGTTTGGGCTTTGTCGCTAGTGGTTTTTTTACTGCAGGAACAACATAACAAGAGTACTACCATTAGATAATAAAATAACTTCATAGAGCTTAGGTTAAAGACATCAAATACTTCTTAGGCGTTGTGCCAAATTTCTTTTTAAAGGCAGCTATAAAATGACTTGCTGTACTATAACCTACTTTGAGACCTACTTCATTTACATTATGCGAACCGCTCTCTAGTAATTGCCTAGCCACTTCCATTTTATAATCAAACAAGAAGCTGTAGACAGAGTCTCCGTAAATCTGTTTAAATCCTTCTTTGAGCTTATTAAGTGACAGCCCTATTTCTTCAGAAAGTGCTTGTAAAGTAGGCGGTTCTGTCATTCTCGAAATGATAATTTCTTTTGCCTTCTTAATCTTTGTCACATTATCTTCGTCTGCTAGAAATGGGCATTGAGCGACATCTGCATCTGCAGGACGATTAAAGTACAAACTCAGGAGTTCGTATGCCTTGCCTTTTACGTACAGTTCCTTAATGCTTGGATGTAAATTGTAATTAACAACCTGATTAAGGGCAATGGCCATACTCGGCGAAATACCGCCATCTTTATAATACTTACGGTCTTTATTTTCTTCGCTTAAAAAACTAATGTAGCTCGCTTCACGCGAAAAAAGACTGTGAAACTTCTTAATAGAAATCAAAACCGAAACCACCCAAGTATTGCCTGCTAGTTGCAAATTCATAGGTAAATCTCGTTGAGGATTGTATAATAATAAAGACTGCTCCTCAGGCATAGGCAACTTATACGCTCCGTTATTAAACTGAAAAACGGCACTCCCCTTTAAACAAAAATGAAACTGTATAAAACTGCTATCTACCTCTCTTACAAACTCAAAGGCGCTCTCCTCTTCATTGAGAAAAGTGAGCACTGTAAACCCTTTTTCTATATAAGTTTCTGACAATGGGCTTACAGCGTTATTTTCTAAAGTTATCATAATGCAATACTATTGTATTTATTTAGACAGCATCTAAATAGTGTTTTGTTATGCTTTCGCGAAAGCTTAGTAAAACTAAGAATTTCCTGGCATTTCTCCTATAATTAAGTGTCGCAAAACGCACATCGATATAAATCGTACCGCAAGCGTTATTTTTTAGACACACTTCACGATATTTTTGTGTTTGGAAATGACAAAGCCTCCACACACACATACACCTTCTCAGCAATTCTATGCCATAGGGCTTAGCTACAAAAAAGCTGATGCCGAAATACGAGGTAATTTCTCTATAAGTACCACGGCTCAAGAAGCGATACTATCACAGGCCAAAGAAGAAAATTTACCCGGTCTCGTAGTTATTTCTACTTGTAATCGCACCGAATTATACGGCTTTGCGCCTAGTGCTTCTCACTTAATTAAAATCCTTTGTGAGCATACGCACGGTACGGTAGAAGAGTTTAAAGAAGTTGCTTACTTGTACGAAGAAGAAGAGGCTGTTAACCATCTTTTTAAAGTAGGAACAGGACTTGATAGTCAGATTTTAGGAGATTTTGAGATTATAGGCCAGCTTAAGGTAGGTTTTAAAA
>CAZXMY010000167.1:0-5535 GCA_964641325.1 uncultured Flavobacteriaceae bacterium
GTGTACGCATAATGAAACCTTGTTGTATTAAAAAAGGCTCATACACTTCTTCTATAGTTTCTGCACTTTCAGACACTGCCGTTGCTAATGTGGTGATCCCTACAGGACCGCCTTTAAATTTATCGATAATAGTCTCCAAAATTTTATTATCCATTTCATCCAAGCCATGTGCATCTACATGCAGGGCCTCTAGACTGTACTTGGCAATCTTAATATCTATACTTCCATTACCTTTTATTTGCGCAAAGTCTCTTACTCTTCGCAGCAAGGCATTTGCAATACGAGGTGTTCCTCTACTTCTACCTGCAATTTCTATAGCGGCCTCCATAGAGATTGGTACTTTTAAAATATGCGCACTGCGCTGTACGATACTTGTAAGCAACTCTGTAGAGTAATATTGTAGCCTAGACGCAATTCCAAATCGAGCGCGCATAGGCGCTGTAAGTAATCCTGACCTCGTGGTAGCACCTACCAACGTAAACGGACTCAAATCTATCTGTACCGTTCTCGCATTAGGCCCTGTCTCAATCATAATATCAATACGGTAATCTTCCATAGCAGAGTAGAGATACTCTTCTACAATAGGACTTAATCTGTGTATTTCGTCAATAAATAATACATCGCGTTCCTCCAGATTGGTAAGCAATCCTGCGAGATCACCAGGTTTATCAAGCACAGGACCAGAGGTTATTTTAATATTTACTCCAAGTTCATTTGCTAGAATATTAGCCAGAGTAGTTTTCCCTAGACCTGGAGGTCCATGAAAAAGGGTGTGATCTAAAGCTTCTCCTCTTAAATTTGCAGCTTGTACGAATACTTTTAGATTCTCTAATACCTGATCCTGTCCCGTAAAGTCATCAAAAGAAAGCGGGCGTAAAGCGCGCTCTATATCCATCTCTTCATTAGAAAAGCCTTGACGGGTTGGATCTAGATTTTCGTTCATAGTATCATTATTGAGGTCTTACACAAATATACGCATTGTGAGATTACGCTTTCGCGAAAGCGTAAAAACAAAAACCCATCTTTTACAAGACGGGTTTTTAGATATACTATTTAATTGATATTTCTATCTTAATGATGCATCTCTTCTTCATTATCCTGTAAAGGAATATGTTGAGGGACAAAATCTTCACCCGGTATTACGTAATCCGACTCGTCTTTATTGAGCTTAGAATAGTCATACGGCCAACGGTGTACGTGCGGTATTGGACCATCCCAGTTACCGTGCATGTGCTTCACCTCTGCCGTCCATTCAAGTGTATTAGATTTCCAAGGATTCTTAGGTCCTTTCTTTCCATAAAACATAGAGTGAATGAAGTTATATAAGAAGACTAATTGCGCAGCTGCTGTAATAAACGCAAATATAGTTATCGCAACATTTACATCTGATAGATCATCAAAATAAGGGAAAGCCGTATTCGTATAATAACGTCTAGGCAATCCTGCCATACCTATAAAGTGCATCGGGAAGAAAATACCATAAGCTCCGATTACGGTTACCCAAAAGTGAACATAACCTAAGTTTTTGTTCATCATTTTACCTTCAAACATTTTTGGGAACCAGTGATATACTCCAGCAAATAAACCATACAATGCTGAGATACCCATAACTAAGTGAAAGTGCGCTACTACAAAGTAGGTATCGTGAACATTAATATCTAGAGTACTATCTCCAAGGATGATTCCTGTAAGACCTCCGGAGATAAAAGTGGACACCAAACCAATGGAAAACAACATACCTGGATTAAACTGGAGATTACCTTTCCACAAAGTGGTGATATAATTAAATGCCTTTACTGCAGATGGAATCGCAATTAATAAAGTTGTAAATGTAAATACAGATCCTAAGAATGGATTCATTCCTGAAATAAACATATGGTGTCCCCATACTATTGTAGACAGGAATGCAATGGCTAGAATAGATGCCACCATGGCTCTATACCCAAAAATGGGTTTTCGAGAATTGGTTGCAATAATCTCCGATGTTATCCCTAGTGCTGGCAGTAATACAATATATACTTCTGGGTGACCTAAGAACCAGAAAAGGTGCTCAAACAATACTGGAGAACCTCCAGAATTATGCAATACTTCTCCACCTATATAAATGTCTGAAAGGAAGAATGAAGTTCCGAAACTCCTATCCATTATAAGCATTAATGCTGCAGATAATAAAACTGGGAAAGAAACAATACCAATTACTGCTGTTACAAAAAATGCCCAAATCGTTAGTGGAAGACGGGTCATCGTCATTCCTTTTGTTCTCAAGTTTAATACTGTCACCACATAATTAAGTGATCCTAATAAAGACGATGCGATAAATATAGCCATAGATACAAGCCATAAACTCATCCCCATTCCAGAAGCAGGAATACTGTTAGGTAATGCACTTAAAGGAGGGTAAATAGTCCATCCCGCTGCAGCTGGTCCTGACTCTACAAATAGAGAAAGTACCATAATCACAGAAGATATAAAAAACAACCAATAGGATATCATATTTAAGAATCCTGACGCCATATCTCGCGCCCCAATCTGTAAGGGTATAAGCAGGTTACTAAAAGTACCACTTAATCCAGCTGTAAGTACGAAGAATACCATAATCGTACCATGTATCGTAATAAGAGCGAGGTACACATTAGGATCCATTACACCATCCTTACCCCAATCTCCTAACAAGATTTCGTAGGCAGTAAACTCATGATCTGGCCACGCAAGCTGTAAACGGAATAATAACGACATAGCAATACCCACGATTCCCATTATAAGACCGGTGATTAAATATTGCTTAGAGATCATTTTGTGATCCGTACTAAAAATGTACTTAGTTACAAAAGTCTCTTTATGATGATGATGCCCGTGATCGTCGTGTGCGTGATCGTCCATTGCGTGTGCTGACATAATCTTATTTCTTTAATTTAAATTTTTTCTTTTTCTAATTTGATGCTACTAATTTATTCTTTACCGTACCCTGTTCGGCAATCCAAGCATCATACTCTTCTTGAGTTTCTACGACAATCTTCATTTGCATATTGTAATGAGAAGACCCGCAAATTTTATTACAGAGTAAATAATAATCAAAGTCGTCGTAAGAGTCTATTGGTCCGTCTCCGGCAGCAATAGATTTTTTATTTTTTTCTTTTCTAATCTCTTTAATGACCTCCATCTTATCTTTCATATAGTCAGTCTCTCTTATCTCTGCAGTTGTTTTAGAAGGTGTAAAAGCAAATTGCGTAATCATACCTGGCACTACGTTCATTTGTGCTCTAAAATGAGGCATATACGCAGAATGCAATACATCTTGTGATCTTAATTTAAAGATTACCTGTCTTCCTACAGGTAAGTGCAACTCTGAAGTAATAACATCATCCATAGCATCGCTATCGCTTAAGTCTACACCTACGGTATTTGCACCTTCTATAAAACGTACATTAGCATTCCCTAAGATGTTATCTTCTCCTGCATATCGAGCTTCCCAAGCAAAGCGTTTTGCATATAATTCTATAACGATAGCATCTTCTTCCTCTTCAAAATTCATGATGTCCGACCACGTAAAAAGACCATAAATAATAAGTCCCGCAAGAACGATTACTGGTATAATTGTCCAAATAAATTCTAGCTTATGGTTATCTGCATAAAATAAGGCTCTGTTACCTTTTTTACCCTGATACTTATATGCAAAATAATGCAATAAGGCCTGAGTAATCACTTGCACCACCATAATTAAGGCTAGTGAGATGAACATTAGAGTATCATATCCTAAGCCATGCTCAGAAGAGGCTTCTGGCAAGTAAAACTTACTATAATTCCAGAAACAGTAGATAGTGATTACATTTAAGAAGATGAGGAATACGATCATTAATTTAGCATTAATGCGATTATCCTTATCATTTGCTACTTGTTCATTTTCACTTTTAGGTTTAAGTTGAGACAACTTAAAAATCTTTGACATTTGCCAAATTGTGACTACAAATAGAATTACTACGATGAGTGCTAATAAACCTGTCATTGCTTTCTAACTTCTTTTATCTAAATTCTAATAGTGAAAATGTTTACTTTCTTCAATAAGCGGATTGCGCTTAGCTTCTAGTGGTCTCTTTGTTAATGAAGTAAATACCACCAAAACGAATAAGCCAAGGAAGAACATTAATGCTCCTATCTCAACAAATCCAAAAGACCATGATTTACCTACTGTTGCAGGCATTACCATATTAAATATATCTACATAATGACCTAGCAAGATTACTATACCTGCCATCACAACAAACCAGTTCACTCGTTTAAAATCACTATTCATTAAAATTAATAATGGGAATATGAAGTTCATAGCAATCATACCAAAGAAAGGTAAATTATAATCTTCTATTCGCTGTATAAAATAGGTTA
This sequence comes from uncultured Flavobacteriaceae bacterium, assembly GCA_964641325.1. Taxonomy (GTDB): domain Bacteria; phylum Bacteroidota; class Bacteroidia; order Flavobacteriales; family Flavobacteriaceae; genus Dokdonia. The sequence continues at coordinate 4,381 of CAZXMY010000167.1, forward strand.
CCTCTTCTGGAATATTTGAATACCAGATTAACATAAACTGAGAGAACCATAAGTAGGTCCAGAAAATACTAAACCCAAACATAAATTTTGCCAAATCATGTATATGACTATCGTTTACACTCTCTAAGTAACCCGCACTTTTTAGAACCATAGTGACTAGTGCTATTACAGTAATCGCACATACCATCATTCCAGCAAATACATACCATCCAAACAGGGTACTAAACCAGTGAGGATCTAACGACATAATCCAGTCCCAAGACATAATAGACTCCGTATATATAAAGAATACTAGAAAGATAGCTGCAGCTTTAAAAGACTTCTTATGCCATCTGTTATCTGTACCTTCATCTTGGTTCTTGCTATATCGTAAAGCTACAATTCTGTAAAGGTTCCATCCTGCGATAAATATCGCAGCTCTAATTAAAAACCAAGTCGCATTAAGGTAACCTGATTTTCCCGCAATAATCTTATCATAATGATCTCCTCCTTCTTCAAGTAAAGAAGCATCATTCCAATGGAACATATGATTCATATGGAACATTCCTGCAGCAAGCAATAAAAACATAATCACACTTCCCCAAGGCAAGTATGCGGTAATTCCTTCCATTACTCTTAAAAGTAAAGGAGACCAACCTGCAGAAGCTGCATATTGTATTGCATAAAAAGCAAGACATCCCAAAGCGATCATAAAAAAGAAGAACGCGGCAATATATACAGCACTCCATGGTTTATTTTGATACTCTCCCAAGGTATGCTCTAAATGTTCTTCGTGAGACATCACGTGACCACCATTATGTTCCTCTCCATGATCTTGACTTGCAAGCGCGTGATCACTAGAGTGAGATTCTATACTGTTATTATGCCCATCTACTGTTTTTTCTTCGTGATGCATCGCTTTGGTATCATGGGTTGTTCCATGATCTCCTGCAGCATCGTGACCACCTCCATGACCATCACCGTGAGCCGCTTCCATAGCCGCAACCTCTTCAACAGTTTTAGGTATGTTTAAATAATCTACAGTAAACAACACTGCTCCTACAACCATAAAAATGATAGCCGAGAGTCTTATGTTTTTAGATAATGTATACATATCTTTTAATTATCGCTTTTCTAATTAGTTTGTTTAATGTTCTTCATTGTGATGATCTGCAG
>CAZXMY010000168.1:0-5498 GCA_964641325.1 uncultured Flavobacteriaceae bacterium
ACAATAGGGTATTGCGCCCCCAGAGCAAGTGGACTTCCTTCATTACATGTAATACATCCTGTAATAATACCAGCCTCGTTACACGCTTTTAATGCTCCAATTACATAAGGTGTTGTGCCAGAAGCCGCAATACCTATTACGACATCTTTATTAGAAATATGATGTTCTTGCAAGTCTTTCCAACCTTGATCCGTACTATCTTCTGCAAACTCCACAGCATTTCTTATGGCGGTATCGCCACCAGCAATAAGGCCAATAACTACATCTGGAGCCACACCAAAAGTAGGAGGGCATTCACTGGCATCTACAATCCCCAATCTGCCGCTAGTTCCAGCTCCCATATAAAAAAGTTTACCACCTTCTTTAAGTTTAGTAACAATTTGATCTACCAATGCCTCAATATTTGGGATTACCTTTTCTACGGCAAGAGGCACGGTTTTATCCTCTGCATTTATATTTTCTAATAAAGCTACGGTACTCATCTTTTCGAGATGGTCGTGATTAGAATCTTGCTCTGTGGTTTTTATAAAAGTCACTAGGTCTTGATATTGATTCTGTAAAAGTAATGATAAACCCCTATATTTAATCTGAATCTTAGGGCAATATGAATCAAAAATTAATAGATAAAGCCAGACAGGTTTTACAGGATAACTGGAAAGATGGTTTTACTATTCCTTGTGAAGGTTTATATCCTTTTCAATGGAATTGGGATTCTGGTTTTATCGCTTTGGGTTGGATGCATATTGATTTGGAGCGTGCTTTTCAGGAGATAAACTCGCTCTTAAAAGGGCAGTGGGACAATGGTTTTTTGCCTCATATAATTTTTCATAATCCTTCAGACACCTATTTCCCTGGTCCAGAAGTACAAGCTTCGTATCTAAATGAGCACGCGCCAGATGTGCCAACTTCTGGGATTACACAACCACCCGTTTTAGGATGGGTAATTGGGGAGATATATGCTTTCGCGAAAGCAGATTCAAGAACACTCCCTTTTCTCGATCAAGTATACGATAAGGTTTATAGGGCTCATGAGTATCTGTATACAAACAGAGATCCCTATAATGAAGGACTTGTATACATCTGCCATAACTGGGAAGCAGGAACAGATAACACACCAGTTTGGGACAGTATTTGGGAAACGATGGACTCGCCAGAATACCAATTAGAGCGTAAGGACAACTTACATATAGCCGCTAGTCATCGACCTAGTAATCGAGAATATCAGCATTATATACACTTGATTGAACTCTTTAAATCTTGGAAGTATGAAGATACTCTTATTAGTAAGAAATCACCGTTTTTAGTACAAGACCCATTGTTTAACGCAATGCTTATTGCGTCTAATGAAGCATTAATTACTATAGGAGAATACCTAGGGAAATCAGAACAGGTGAAGCAACTAAAATCTTGGAATGCGCGCAGTCGAGCTTCTTATGATAACAAACTTTATGATACAGAGCTTAAAGGATATGTGCATTATGATTTGCGTAACAATAAACCGCTACGTCATTTGTCTTCCTCATCTTTTGTGGCTCTTTTTGCTGGAATTCCCTCTCAGGAAAAGGCTGTAGAGATGGTCGATAATTTTAAGAAAGGGCGTTTTAGCGGAAAGCATAATGAGTTCCTTTTATGTGCGTCCTTTGATCCGGAAAATGTGCTCTTTGATCCTATACGGTACTGGCGTGGTCCAATTTGGATTAATCTCAACTGGCTTATCTATCGTGGTATGTACAGATATAAAGAAGAAGCAGTGGCGGAGAAGATAAAAGAAGATAGTATCTACTTGATGAAAAAGTATGGCTTTTACGAATATTTTGACCCAAGAAAAGACATAGATACCCACTTAAAAGAAGGTTATGGAGGTAATAATTTTTCTTGGAGTGCCGCCCTTACAATAGACTTATTAAAATCTAAATCTTAATTTTATGAATTGGCTTGACTTCGGTATTATTGCTTTGTATATGATTTTCTTTTTAGGAATGGGTTTTTTCTTTAAGGACAATAAAAATGGCAAGGATTACTTTTTAGGAGGGAGATCTATGGGATGGTTTCCACTTAGTCTTTCTACTATGGCTACACAGCTTTCTGCCATTAGTTTTATCTCTGCTCCAGCATTTGTAGGGCTTAAATTAAATGGGGGAATGAAATGGCTCACCTTTGAGTTTGCCGTTCCAATAGCCATGGTAGTTATTATGTTATTTGTGATTCCGCCTTTATTTCGATCTGGAGTTGTAAGTATTTATGAGTTTATAGAAAAACGTTTTTCTTCTTCTACACGTCTAATCCTGAGTGTAGTCTTTCAAATTAGTAAAGCCTTAGGAACAGGAGTAATGGTCTATACTATAGCGATTATATTACAAGCCGTTTTAGACATAGATTATGTATATACAGTACTTCTTATAAGTGCGATTACCATAATCTACTCTTGGCAAGGAGGTATGAAAGCTGTTGTTTGGGGAGACGCTATACAGATGGTACTGCTATTTTCGGGTCTAATAGTTTGCACCTACTATGGCTGGCAGTTATTGCAGGAGACAGGTGGTTTAGCTACTGGATTTGATCCTTCACGTCTTGAGGTTATAGATTTTAATATGGGATTAGGAGAAGGACAAGAATACGGTGTTTGGCCTATGATTTTTGGAGGCTTTTTTTTGTATGTTTCCTACTATGGTTGCGATCAATCACAAGCGCAGCGAATGCTCTCTGCAAAAAATGAAAAAACTATTAGACAGCTCTTATTAGCTAATGGTCTATTACGTTTTCCTGTAGTACTCGTGTATTGCACTATGGGATTATTAATAGGAACATTAGTAACCGTAGCACCAGACTTTATGGCAGAAATAGGTGTTGCAACTCAAAAACATTTTCCTGCAGATTATGCTGCAACAGGTTATAAAGCAGACCTTATGATACCTGTATTTATTACAAAGTACCTACCACACGGATTTATAGGAATCCTAATGGTGGCCATATTATCTGCAGCGATGTCGTCATTAAGCTCTACAGTTAATTCACTCTCTGCAGTCTCAGTAGAAGATTTTTTTAATCGTGGAAAAGAAAAACTTTCTGTTAAGAAATATATGATATTCTCCAAAGCCTCTGTGGTTTTCTGGGGTGTGGTTTGTATTGCTTGTTCGTTTCTTTTTGGAGGGAGTAAAAGCGCCGTGATAGAGATTATAAACGCCATAGGCTCCGTATTTTATGGACCAGTATTAGTCACTTTTTTGCTGGCTATATTTTCAAAAAAAGTAAACCATATTGGTATGAATGCAGGAATTATTGTGGCGGTACTCATCAATCTTATGTTCTCTAAAACGATACAAGGTCTTTTTAATATAGACCTTGGGTTTGATATTTTTTGGATTTGGCTTAACGTTACAGGCGTACTTATTGCGCTTATAGTTGCCTATGTTGTTAGTGCCTTTACATCTAAGATTCCTGTTAAAAATGATATAGGTATCTCTTTTGCCATCAAGAAAGAAGACTGGCAGCGTAACGAAGTATATCTCCTTGTAGGATTTTTTGTTCTGATATTAATCATAGGTGCGTTTGTGCCGCAAATTTTTGGCTAATGCACATTCTTCTTGTTCCAGATAGCTTTAAGGACTCTATTTCGGCTACGGCTATTATTGCTCAATTGGAGCAAGGTTTTGCTAATCTTGATGCTTCCATAACTACGGAGCATTGTATTGCCTCAGATGGTGGTGAAGGTTTCTTAGATTTTGTTAAAAGATACAGAGAAGTTACGATGATTTCGGTAAATACAATTGACCCTTTAGGTAGGGATATTGTTGCTGATTATGCTTTCGCGAAAGCGTCCCAAACCGCATACATAGAGCTTGCCACAGCTTCTGGATTAGAATTGCTAGCAAACAGCGAGCGCAACCCACTTAAAACATCTACTTATGGCACAGGATTACAAATAAAGGATGCCATTGAAAAAGGATGCAAAGAAATTTTTGTAGGCCTAGGCGGAAGCGCAACAAATGATGGTGGGACCGGGATTGCATCCGCCTTGGGATATGATTTTCTGGACAATAATGATCAATCGATTACACCTAAAGGAAATACATTATGTCACATAGATCATATCGTAAAACCCAAACTACAGCTGCCTAAAATAGTTGCCGTGAATGATGTGGACAATCCATTAACAGGCTTGCAAGGTGCAGCCTATACCTATGCTAAACAAAAAGGAGCCACACCCCAAGATATTATTGTGTTAGATACAGGTTTAGAGCATCTCGCAACGCGTGTAAAAAAAGAACTTGCAATAAATGCAGTAAATACAGCTGGTGCCGGAGCTGCTGGTGGTACGGCTTATGGTCTGCGTGTTTTTTGTAATGCAAGCTTTGTACGAGGTGTTCATTTTCTCGCTTCATTGTCGGGAATAGAAGAGCGGTTAGCTGCTGGAAGTATAGACTTAATTGTAACAGGAGAAGGAAGTATAGACGCGCAAACTAGAAGAGGTAAGCTCGTAAAAGGTATTGCCGCTTTAGGTTCTCGATATGATATTCCCGTTGTCGCTATTTGCGGGGTTAATAGATTGGATGAGACTGCGACAATCGCCCTAGGATTGAATAAAGTTTTTACTGTCTCAGACCTAGCCCTATCTAAGGAAGATAGTATCGCTAATGCAGGTCATTACATCAAGCAGCTCTCTAGTGTAATTTATAAATCTGGTTTACGAAGCTAGTACGTTTTTGTTTACGTTTATAGAAACTCCTTTATATTTTAAGACAAACTTATTGCTATTCTATATTCATAACCTTAACTTTGTGTAACGTGGTAAATGTAATGGCCGTATGAATAACCTCACAGAAGTAGTTAATTCTTTAGAAACAAGAATTGATACTTTGTTATCACGATATAAAGCTTTGCAAGAAAGGCTGGATATCCTTGAGGGAACGATAGTACAACTTGATGCTGAGAATGGTGCACTCAAAGAAGATATAGCACAAAAGCAACAAGAATTTAATACTATAAAAACGGCAAATGCTTTACTAGGTAGTAACGATTATAAAAGGGAAACCAAGCTCAAAATAAATGCATTAATTAGAGAGATAGACGCCTGTGTGGTAGCGCTTTCTGAGTAATGAAAACTGCGATATGTCAGAAAAGCTTAAGATTAAATTATCCATAGCAGACCGAGTGTATCCTCTTAATATTCCGTTGGAGCAAGAAGAAGGATTACGTAAAGCTGCAAAGGAAATTAATGAGATGATTAAGCAATTTGAGCAAAGTTATGCCGTAAGAGATAAGCAAGATGTACTCGCTATGTGCGCTTTACAATTTGCCTCTAAAGCGTCCCAAAAAACTATAGAAGATAACTCAGGACAGCAAGAAGCTATGATGCGTATACAAGCATTAAACACCTTGCTAGACGAGCAACTATAACGTTCTGTACATACAACGCATATTACTGCCTGCATTGGTCTTTTTTTTTGGTGAACTCAACAGATATTTTTTTGTAAAGAGTGAATCTGGATTGTAAAAGC
>CAZXMY010000169.1:0-5426 GCA_964641325.1 uncultured Flavobacteriaceae bacterium
GCTTATTATCTGGCTCAAATGGGAGCAAAAGTTGTAGGGATAATAGATATAGTTGGGGGACTCATTAATGAAGATGGATTCTCTTTTGAAGAAATAAGAGATTTTTATTTAAGCAAAGATGGGAATACACTTGGAGCGAAAAACCTGATCCCTTTTCAAGAAATGAATGAGCGTATCTGGAAGTTAGAAACCGAAGTTTTTGCTCCTTGCGCTGCCTCTAGACTCATTACACAAGATCAGATTGATCAAATGATAAACACAGGTTTAGAAGTGATTTCGTGTGGAGCTAACGTGCCTTTTGCCGACAAGGAAATATTTTTTGGATCTATAATGGAACATACAGATGCACAGGTAAGTCTCATTCCAGATTTTATATCTAATTGTGGTATGGCGAGAGTATTTGCCTATTTTATGGAACGTAAAGTACAAATGACAGACGAGGCAATTTTTAATGATACATCACTAACCATAAAAAATGCAATACAAGCAATTTTTAAACAGAATACCAGTGCAAAAAATATTAGCGCTACCGCTTTTGAAATTGCTTTAAAACAATTACTTTAATTTTTTATTTTAAAACCAACTTTTTATGGAATCCGTTATCATACTGATTTTTGCTATAGGCTACCTTTCAATAACACTCGAACACCCTTTACGACTTGATAAAACTGTTCCTGCATTAATAATGGCGTCACTTATGTGGGCTTTTCTTGCAGTAGGTTTTGGACAAGGATGGTTTAATGCGATAGATAGTCACGACCATGTGTACAGTTTTTTAACAGGAGGCGACGATGCTTTACATGGTTTTGAAAATGCACTGCTACATCATTTAGGTAAAACAGCAGAGATTTTAGTATTCCTTATTGGAGCAATGACTATTGTTGAAATTATTGATCTTCATAGAGGTTTTGAAATTTTAAAAACTGTTGTTGGGACCAAAAGTAAAAAGAAGCTCTTATGGATAGTAGGTATTCTGGCCTTTATTCTTTCGGCAATTATAGATAATCTTACGGCAACGATCGTATTGATTACGCTTTTGCGAAAGCTTATTTCCAACAAAAACGAGCGTCTTTGGTTTGCCGGTATGGTTGTTATTGCAGCAAATGCTGGTGGAGCGTGGTCTCCTATTGGAGATGTAACAACCACTATGCTGTGGATAGCAGATAAAGTATCTGTGGCTGGTCTTGTGCAAACATTGGTAATCCCTTCATTATTGTGTTTTGTAGTACCGTTTTTTATTGCTTCGTATATGCCAGCATTTAGAGGAGATATAGAAGTTAACGAGCTGGAGAATGATGAAGAAGCAGGTCGTTTGTTGAGTAGTAAAACAATGCTATTTCTAGGTTTAGGTATGATTGTTTCTGTACCTATTTTTAAAGTCATTACACATTTGCCACCTTATATGGGTATGATGCTTGCTTTAGGAGTAGTGTGGCTGGTGTCAGAATACATTCACCCAGAAGAGGACTTTACAAAAGAACGAAGACATTTATATTCTGCTCACAAAGCATTATCCCGAATAGAAATTAATAGTATCCTTTTCTTCTTAGGAATTTTAATGGCCGTAGCGGCACTAGAAACTCTAGTATATGGTTCTATTGGAGGTCAGGAAGTAGGGACTCTTAGGTATCTTGCTGAGGTGCTGCAAGCTGCTATTCCTAACCAAGATGTAGTTGTTGCCTTGCTTGGGGTATTTTCGGCTATTATAGATAATGTGCCACTAGTAGCGGCATCTATGGGAATGTATGGTGCTACGCCATTAGATGCAGATCTATGGCATGCTATTGCTTTTGCCGCAGGAACAGGAGGAAGTATGCTTATTATAGGATCTGCTGCCGGAGTTGCGGCAATGGGTATGGAAAAGATAGACTTTATTTGGTACCTTAAAAAAATAGCCTGGCTAGCTGCAATAGGGTTCATCGTAGGATATGTATATCTCATTATTATGTTCTCATTGTAACATATACTTAAATTAAGTAATAATCGTTATCAAACTAAACAGACTAACTTTATGTTAAGTACACTTTTACAAGACGGGGCTCAAGAGGCGGTAGATGCTTTGGGTACAGAGGAACCTGTAGAAAAGACCTTATCCATTATAGATTTACTTCTAACTGGGGGTACTGCTGGTATTGTGGTAATTGCAGTTCTTTTTGTACTTCTATTCGTGGCAATTTATATTTATTTCGAGAGATTGTTTGCAATAAAAGCGGCATCAAAAATAGACAGTAACTTTATGAATCAGATAAAAGATAATGTCTCTTCGGGTAATATAGAAGCGGCAAAAATCTTATGTGCCCAAACTAATTCTCCCGTAGCGAGATTAACGGCAAAGGGAATTTCACGAATAGGAAGTCCTCTAGACGATATAAATACTGCTATAGAAAACAGCGGTCGCCTAGAAGTGTATAAACTAGAAAAAAATGTAAGCGTTCTGGCAACGATAGCTGGGGCTGCGCCAATGATTGGATTCCTAGGAACTGTAATTGGAATGGTACTCGCTTTTCATACACTAGCTACTAGTAGTGGACAAGCAGAAATGGGGACACTAGCAGAAGGTATTTATACGGCCATGACAACCACAGTTGCAGGACTTATCGTAGGGATCATTGCTTATATAGGTTACAACCATTTAGTAGTACGCACAGATAAAGTGGTGCACTCTATGGAAGCAAATGCCGTAGATTTTCTAGATCTTTTAAACGAGCCTATCTAGTATGAACCTACGCGGAAGAAATAAAGTAAGCCCTGAGTTTAGCATGAGTTCGATGACAGATATCGTTTTTCTGTTACTCGTATTCTTTTTACTTACTTCGCCAGCAATCACGCCAGATGCACTTGATCTTATTTTGCCTAAGGCAAAAGGAAAGACCAGCAATAAACAAAACCTATCGGTGAGTATCACTAAAGACCTCGATTACTATGTCAATAAAGAACGGGTAAGCGAGCGTGGCATTGAAGGATATATAACTAAGGAATTAGCAGGAGTCGAAGAACCTACTATTATTTTAAGAGCAGAAGAAGGCGTCCCTATTGAGAATGCTGTTAAGATAATGGATATCGCAAATCGCAACAAGTACAAGATTGTCCTTGCGGTGCGGCCTAACTAAGATTTTTAATTTTTTGTGAATTATGCTTTCGCGAAAACTACCTTGACTACAGACAATAGTTTATCTAAAAAAATAAATGGCCTACTTAGACACACCACATAAAAAGAAATCTTTCACCATCACTTGCATATTGATGGCGATTATCTTGTTTCTGATGTTTATGGTAGGAATGAAGTACTTAGATCCACCAATAGAAGGAGGAATTGCTGTTAATTTTGGAACTTCTAATGTAGGTTCCGGCAATGTACAGCCTACAAAACCTGTAGCATCTGCCCCTAAAAATACCGCGCCTCAGCCTGAACCTACACCACCGCAACCAGAGGTAAAAGATGAGGTAGTAACTCAGGATATCGAAGATGCCCCAGTTATAGAGGAAAAACCGAAAGAAACTCCAAAGCCTAAAGTAGAGCAACCCAAAGAAGAACCCATAGAAAAGCCCGTAGAAGAGGCAAAGCCAGACCCTAAACCGGATCAATCTACCACTAGTGCCTTAGACGCATTAATAAATGGTCCTAAAAAGGATGGAGCAGCTCAAGGCGGAGAAGGTGATGACAATCAAGCTGGAGACAAAGGCGACCCAAATGGAGATCCCAATGCATCGAGTTATTATGGCACTGGTAAAGGATTAGATGGAGACGGAAATTATCAACTAGGAGGTCGTAAGGCTTTAGGGAAGCCCAAGAGAGTGCAGGACTGTAATGAAGCAGGCACCGTTGTGGTAAGTATAGAAGTAGATCGGGCAGGAAAGGTAATAAAAGCCGTTCCAGGTGTGCGCGGTACTACTAATAATTCCAGATGTTTACTGGAGCCAGCTAAGGCAGCTGCGCTGGCTACAAAATTCAATGCAGATGGAAATGCGCCCTCTAAACAAATAGGAAAAATTGTATATCGTTTTAGTCTTTCTGACTAGATCCTCAACATTTTAAAACCAAACAACATCACCTATCAAGAAACCCTAGACTGGCTTTTTTCTCAATTGCCTATGTACCAGCGTCAGGGTAAGGCAGCCTATAAGGAGGATTTAGGGAATATTGAGTTGCTGGCTGCTCATTTAAAAAACCCACAGCAAAAATTCAAATCTATTCACGTAGGAGGTACTAATGGTAAGGGTTCTACGAGCCATATGCTGGCTTCTATTCTTCAAGAAGCCGGTTACAAGGTAGGTTTGTATACATCACCGCATCTCAAAGATTTTAGAGAGCGTATTCGCATAAATGGGATTCCTGTGAGTAAGCAGTTTGTGATGGGCTTTGTAAAAAAGAACAAAGATTTTTTTAAAGAACACCAACTCTCCTTTTTTGAAATGACCGTAGGTATGGCCTTTGCCTGTTTTGCAAAAGAACAGGTAGATATCGCCATTGTAGAAGTAGGCCTCGGCGGAAGGCTGGACGCCACAAATATCATAACTCCAGAACTTTCTGTGATTACAAATATTGGCATGGATCACACGCAGTTTTTAGGCGATACACTTGCCCAGATAGCTACTGAGAAGGCTGGGATAATTAAAGAAGGAATTCCAGTTGTTATAGGGGAGTATCATAAGGAGACTGAAGAGGTGTTTCGAACGCTTTCACGAAAGCGTAATGCACCCCTTACAACAGCCTATACTTTTGATAGTCTATCGATGCAATCTGACTTAAAAGGCTCTTACCAAAAACACAATATAAAAACGGTTCAGGTTGCGGTTGCGCAACTGCAAAAAAAAGGCTGGGCCATTGGGATACAACATATCGCCAAAGGATTAAAAAGTGTATCTAGTAATACGGGTTTATTAGGAAGATGGCAGGAGCTTGGTCAAGCTCCAAAAATACTCTGTGATACAGCTCATAATAAAGAAGGGCTGGAGTATGTCATGCGGCAATTGAGAGAAGAGAAGTTTGATAGACTGCATATAGTTTTAGGCGTTGTTTCTGACAAAAACCTAGAGGATATACTACCATTATTTCCTAAACGAGGGACCTATTATTTTTGTTCCCCTGATGTTGCTAGAGGAAAAGAAGTGCAGCAATTAAAAAAGGAAGCCTTGGCTTTTAATCTTAAAGGGAAGGCCTATCCTTCGGTTAAGGATGCATTAGATAAAGCACGAACTAATGCTGGAATTAAGGACTTGATCTTTGTAGGAGGAAGCACTTTTGTGGTTGCCGAAATTCTTTGATTTTTCTCTAAAAAATAGTTTGCAAATTTAAAAATTGACCTATATTTGCATCCGCTATAACAAAGAACATTAGTATTCTTTTTAGGGCGCGTAGCTCAGTTGGTTCAGAGCACTTGGTTTACACCCAAGGGGTCAGGGGTTCGAATCCCTTCGCGCCCACA
>CAZXMY010000170.1:0-5410 GCA_964641325.1 uncultured Flavobacteriaceae bacterium
GCCATATCCTGTATTAGGAAAAGTAGGTTGTATGCCTAAAGTTGTAATCACGCCATCTTCCTGAGACGCATCAAAAGCCTTTTGCAGATCATTTACAAAAGCAGTCTCATCTTCTATCCAAGCATCACTAGGCGCGACAATCATAACCGCATCTGGATTTTCTTTCTCCACCTTAAGGGCAGATAATAAAATACACGGAGCGGTGTTGCGCATGGCGCTTTCGAGTACAATATTCTTTTGAGCGATTTGCGGTAGTTGTTGCTTAACAAGGTCATTGTATTTCGCATTAGTAAGTACTAATATTTGATCTTCTGGAACTAATTTTGCTAACCTATTAAAGGTTTTTTGCAATAAGGTATCACCCGTACCAAGCATATCGTGAAATTGCTTAGGAAAAGCCTCTGTGCTTACTGGCCAAAAACGAGAGCCCACACCTCCTGCCATTAAAAGGGCATAATAATTTTTATTATCTCTACTCATAATCTTACTCAAGCTTTTCGATTTCTGCATTAGGCTGGAAAAGATATACTTTGCCCGTTGCTATTTCTACACATTCATAACGCTTAACCCGCTTATTACCTCTCTTAAACACCTTACCGTTATAGATCTTAAATACAGATCCGTAGGGCAACTCAAAGATATAATTTTTATCTGTGGGCGGATCGTAATTTTTGAGAGCGACAGATAGATGTGCATCTGTATCACTACTTGCTTTTGGGTTCTTAAAATGACGCGCTAGGTACGGCAAGAGCTGTTGCGGAAAAATTTCTGGCCGTATAAATGGTAACATCAAATGCTGGAAGGTATGTTTCCACTCTTGCCCGTGGGGTTTTATGCATCTACCATATTTCTCAAAAGCTACCAGATGTGCAATCTCATGAATAAGGGTAATAAAAAATCGATATTTATTTTCGCCAGCGTTTACCGTTATTTGGTGTTGTCCATTAGGCAATCGCCTATAATCACCATGACGAGTTACCCTAGCATTTACAATTTTAAGATGTACGTTATTTGCTTTGATCAACTCAAAAGCTGGAAGAACGGCACGTTCTGGGATGTATTTTGAGAGGATTTCTTGCACTACTAATAATTCGTGTTTAATAGCTGTAAAAAACTCTGGACCTCTTCTACATCATCCAGTCCGGAAAAATGTCTATCACCCAAATATTTCATTCCTAAATAGTCGGCAGTTTTTTTAAAAGGATGCCAAAATTCTTCATCAACCTTGCTACCCAAACTGCAACTTATTACTCCTAATTCCTTACCTCTTAACTGCCTTCCTAATTCTTTTTCTATCGTTAATAGATCAGAAAATCTGTCTAAAAATGTTTTTAAAACTGCACTCATAGTATACCAATATACTGGAGTTGCCAAAACAATTATTTTATATTTTCTAATTACATCATTAATAAGTGGCATAAAGTCATCACCCCTATTATCATGATTATAATCATAATAACTAATGGTATACGAATTAAGATCTATGATATCGCAGTTTAAGAACTCCTGAATCCGGGAAACTACCTTAAATGTATCACCATTAGATCGTGAACTACCAAGAATAATTACTACCTTGCTCATTACTTTTTATGGCGTACTTGAAGAAACTTGTAATAGCTTCCCATTATAAAATTGGTTCCCAGTTATTGCAAAATTTGCAATATAAGACGCCATTTCAGCAGCGCTATTGGGTGCTTTAAAGCCTGGAAAAGCTTCTTCTAACATTTCTGTCTGTACCGCACCTATTGCTAGCACATTAAAAGCAATTTGCTGCTCTTTATATTCTTCGGCGAGCACTTCACTCCAGGTAATCACTGCACCTTTACTAGAACTATAGGCTACAAGTCCTGGGAATTTCATGCTGCCCTGCACTCCACCCATACTTGAGATAGTGACCACGTGACTTCCTGCACTCATAAAAGATAGCACTACGCGGGTTAACTCTGCCACGCCAAAAACATTCACTTTATAAACCGCCTCAAAATCTGATACGTTTGTTTCCGCAAAAGTCTTATTTATTAATGCGCCCGCATTATTAATTAATATATCAACGCCTTCCCAATCGCTTTCAATAAAATCGACCACTTTTTCAAAATGGCTGGAGTCTGTAATGTCAAACGGGAAAGCTGTTATGTTTTGTTTATTTAGGGATTTGCATGGTTCGGCGTTTCGCGAAAGCGCTAACACCTGATGTCCTTGTGCTGCGAGTTGCTCTACTAATTGCAACCCTATTCCCCTACTCGTTCCTGTAACGATAATCCTTTTCATGCTAATCTTTGTTGGTTATACTGCCCATTTGAATCTCTCGAGTAGCACTATTGGCCATACCAGTAATGCCAGGAATCAATTTTTTAATCAATCCCTCCATAAAAGCAATATCCATCAACTCTGCCTCATCACCTACACCGTGATAATGCTCATAATTTGTAAAATCAAAAGAAGAAATCGTATGTGCCGGCACATTAAAATCTAGGAAAAAGGGGTAATTATCACTGCGATAAAACAATCTAAATTCTTGTGCTTTGGGTAAAAATCCTATGACTTTGTCTCCAGCATATTCATTAAATTTTTCGGCAATATTAGACATATTATAACCCGAGCAATACACCTGATGATCCTTATCTACCATAGGAACGCCTACCATCTCGATGTTAAACATAGTATAGAGATTAATGCCTTTTTCCTTAAGCACAGCAGATAGATGTTTAGAACCTAGAAGCCCACGCTCCTCAGCCGAGTATAATGTGAATATAAGGGTACGTTTGTTGTTTTTTGCTTTCGCGAAATGGTCTGCAAGTGCAAGAACTGTTGTCGTTCCTGCCGCATTATCATTGGCTCCATTTGCAATGGTATCTTCGCCCACTGCCTTGCCCTTTCCTATGTGATCGTAATGTGCTCCTATAATGATTACCTCATTTTTTAAAACGGGATCTGTCCCTTCAATAACACCTACAATATTAAAAGCAGCTGCATCCTTGCCTTTTACAGGTTCTGCGGTTTTAGGATCGAAGGTGGTTCTTCCTTTGGCTACAAAATGGTCTCTATAGGTGTCAAAATAAGGCTGTACACCAGCTCGTTCAAAACGCGCTTCTATAAACTGTGCTGCCATCTCAATACCTAGACTTCCCGTATCACGACCTTGCAACTCATCTGAAGCTAAAAAGCCAATAGTCGACTCTACAGAGGTCATTGCGGCGATATCTGGCAAGACCATCGTCACTTGATTTTGTGTTGGATCGGGTTTAACAACTTTAGAAGTTTGGGTTTCTACTTGTTTGTTGCTACCGCAAGCCACGAGTATGGCCAGCGGTACATAAAGGAATAGTTTTCTCATAGTGATAAAGATAAAAAAAAGCTACTCGACCCGAGTAGCTTTTATAATAAGATATGCGACCCTTAAACAAATGCAGGGTGATAAATTGATCTTAAGCCAGCATCAACACTGGACTCTCGATATACGTTTTAAGCGTTTGTAAAAACTGTGCTCCTGTGGCGCCATCTACCGTACGGTGATCACACGCCATAGTGAGTTTCATCGTATGACCAGGTACAACTTGACCATTTTTTACAACAGGTTTTTCTACAATGGCTCCTACAGATAAAATGGCACTGTTAGGTTGGTTAATAATGGATGTAAAGTCTGTAATACCAAACATTCCTAAATTAGAAATGGTAAAGGTACTTCCTTCCATCTCTTGCATAGTAAGTTTCTTGTTACGAGCTTTTCCGGCCAGTTCTTTCACCTCTGCATTAATCTGCTGTAAGGATTTTTCATTAGCAAAATTTACCACAGGTACTACCAGTCCATCGGGTACGGCAACAGCCACACCAATATGTACGTGATGATTGATCTTCATGCGATCATCAAACCACTGTGAATTTACTTGTGGATGCTGTTTTAGAGCTAGAGAAACTGCCTTAATGATCATATCGTTATACGATACCTTCACATCAGGAAGCTGATTAAACTGCTTTCTAAAACTCATCATATTCTCCATATTGAACTCTACGTTCAAGTAGTAATGCGGTGCTTTAAACTTAGAATTAGAAAGTCCTCGTGCTATTGCTTTACGCATTTGTGAGTTTTCTATCTCTTCAAAGCTTTCTTCTCCTGTAGCTACAAATTGCGCCACTCCTGCACTTGCCATTCCCGTTGCGGCTCCTGGCACAAAATTCTCTACATCTGCCTTAACGACACGACCATTTTCTCCCGTTCCTTTTACTTGAGCCAGATTGATTCCTTTTTCTTCGGCTATTTTCTTGGCTAGAGGTGAAGCAAATATTCTTCCGCCAGTGGCATTTGAAGTGGAAGCTGCACTTGACGCTTTAGGCGCTTCTGTTTTTTTCTGAGTAGCTGCCTTAGGTGCTTCTTTCTTAGGAGCCTCCTTTTTTGGTTCTTCTTTTTTCGGAGCGGCTCCACCTGGAGTGAAGTTACTCACCACTGCAGTTACATCTGTTCCCGCTGGTCCTAGTACTGCAAGTAGAGCATCTACTTTTGCAGTAGCTCCTTCATCGAGTCCTATATGAAGGAGTGTTCCTTCATTAAAAGATTCGAACTCCATCGTTGCTTTATCTGTCTCAATTTCTGCTAGGATGTCTCCTTCAGAAACAGTATCACCTACTTTTTTAAGCCAAGTAGCCACCGTTCCTTCTTCCATAGTATCAGAAAGACGAGGCATTGTTACTACAACCACTCCTTCTGGTAGTGCTGCAGGAGTTTCAGAGGTTGCTGTTTCTTCACCACTTTCTTTTGGAGCCGCTGCTGTTGGAGCTGACTCTTCTTTCGCGACAGCGGTTTCATTTCCACCACCATTTAAAAGTCCAGAAATATCTTCTCCTTCCTCACCTATAATAGCAAGTAATGTATCTACAGGTGCCGTTTTTCCTTCGGCAATACCAATGTGTAATAACACACCTTCATTAAAGGACTCAAACTCCATCGTCGCTTTGTCTGTCTCGATTTCTGCAAGGATGTCACCTTCTTCTATCTTGTCGCCCACTTTTTTTAACCAAGTTGCTACGGTTCCTTCTTCCATCGTGTCACTAAGACGCGGCATATTAATTACTTCTGCCATAGCTTATAATTTATGAGGTAAAAATGGATAATCTTCTTGCTCGTATACGACATCGTACATTACGTTTATATCTGGATACGGACTCTCTTCTGCGAATTTCTCACACTCAGCAACTCGCTCTTTTACGCGCTTGTCCATTACCTTAATATCTTCTTCTGTAGCGTGTTTTTGATCCAATAATATGTCTTTAACTTGCGTAATTGGATCTATCTTTTTATACTCTGCTACTTCGTCTTTTGTTCTATAATGTTGCGCATCAGACATGGAGTGACCTCTATATCGATACGTTTTTAATTCTAAAAAGGTAGGTCCATCTCCACGGCGTGCGCGTTCCA
>CAZXMY010000171.1:0-5408 GCA_964641325.1 uncultured Flavobacteriaceae bacterium
TTATGCCATAGTCCCGAAATAGCACTATAAAGCAGCTACAAATTTTTTAAAGACCTTCTTGTGCTCAATCATATCTACTTCTGGTGCAAACGAAGCTCGTATGATATAGTCCTTGTCGCCTTCTTTAGTAGTACCCTGTGTTGAGGTGGCAGGAATAGTCCAATAGACTCCTTTAAGTTGTCCGTAACTTACACAGTATTTACTTTGAGAGGGTATTTGTGTTATCATAGCGCTAATTAGCTTATGATTGAGGGCTCTTTTAAACGATTCTTTTTCTTCTGGAGTTGTGCCTTTAGTAGGAAGGTCTAATGAAAAAACAGAAGGAGTAAATCCTTGCGCCGCGAGTTCCTTAGAGACAAAATTAATTTTAGCTTCAGGCAAAGTCTCTTCTATATACGTAACAAATTCTCGGGTGTTCTTATATGCTGCCGCAATACGAGTAACCATACTCGGCATTTGCTCTGCTAGTATTTGATACTGTTGAGCGGTCGCTTCATTATCACAGAGATTAAGGTGAAGGTCTATTTTTTTCATTAAATGAGCGGCCTTCGTATTGGCCACGCAATAACCCGAAGTACATTTTCCACCACTAGGGAATTTAGAACCGCTGGCATAGGCGAGCGCTTGTACCTTTCCTAAAATATCTTGATCTCCAAGAAAGTGTACTTGAGGGCAAAAAGTTTGATCCAGTATAAAAACGGGTGCAATAGCTTGATTGCCTTCTCTGGTTTTTCTGGATTTTGCCAGTGCTGCCTGTAGCGCTTCTAATTCGGGTACTTCTACCCGCGGATTTGTAGGTATCTCTGCAATGATATAGGGAATAGCATCTTCTAGAGCTAATTTTTCAAGTACAACTTCTACACTCGATACCATATCATTATCACGGTCTACAGGAAGGTCTTCTATAGCGACATTTGCTATACTTGCTGCCACACGTCGGGCTTGATCGTTTGTGCCTCCATAACAATTAGGAGGGACAATAAATCGTATCGGTTTGCCTGGATATTCTTCTTTAGCCTGATGTACTAATCCCATCATAATAGCATATTGAACAGACAAGCCACTCGAACCTACAACCACAGGTGTTGCAGTATTAGAAATACTATTTATGGTATGTGTTACTGTTTGTTTATGCTCTGGATTTCTTCGAGTACTAACTATAGATTTTTGAGTCACCATAGCCTGTAATGTGCGATAACAGTTGATAGGCGTCATCGCTATGGTTTCGCGACGGCGTACGTGTTGTATAACAGGAATGTAAACGGCATTTTGAGTATTGATAACAAGAATACTTCCTAAAAATTCTTGGGTATTAATGTAAAAATCTATGTGTTTTTCTAGCTCAAATTGAGTCATTACCTGTTGATTGGAAACCAAGACGATACTGCCCTCAAAATCGCTACTGGCATCGTGGTCTTCACGTTTTACCAGCTCAAAGTTGTATTCATATATTTCCTCTATTATTTTGGTGTCAAAATTAGCAGGAAATCCTCCCTCATATAGAATACGCGTCTTCACATCTTCTTGAGCATTTTGTCGCAAGATGGCTAGAATCCCGATGGTTTGAGAAGAGAAGCTAATCACCTGTGATGGGTTAATATCTAATTCCTGGGCTATGGTCCATTCTAAGACACTAGATAAGGGATGTCCTAATCGTATATAGTCGTAGGCAGTAGGTAAATTGTTTAATGCTTCTGTTGCAGTAATATCTGCGTTATATAGGGATTGAAACTGCTCTAGAAAATCGGTTTTTGCCTTTTCTTCATTATAAATATCAAGGCGGTGCGTGGTAAGTGATAACCAATCACTAGGCATATTTTTAAGTACACTGTTAAGGTATGCTTGCAAGAAGGTATTTTTCATAGTAGGACAGGCGTTTTATAGAGTGCCTTTGAGGTAACAAAATTAATTAAATATTGTGGCTCTTGGGTTATTTTAAAAAGATAAAACCATCTCATAAGAGATGGTTTTGTTTCTATAGTATTTTTGCGAACCTGCTTGCAGGAGCGCAATAAAAATTTACGCCTCGTACTTGCTGTTTACATAGTTCATAAGATCTACATCTTGACCCAGTAAAACATCTTTTGGGTTGATTCGCCCTTGGATGCTATCATTTTCTAGTTTGAGAACACCACGCGGACATACAGCGCTACACACACCACACCCTACACAGCTAGAACGCACAATATTTTCTCCTTTTTGAGCATAAGCACGTACATCAATCCCTTGCTCACAATAGGTAGAGCAGTTACCACAAGAGATACATTGCCCTCCGTTAGTGGTAATTCTAAATTTAGAAAATAGGCGTTGTTGTATCCCTAGTATGCCTGCCATAGGGCAACCCATACGGCACCACACTCTGTTTCCTAGAATAGGGTAGAAGCCTGTTCCAATCACTCCAGAAAAGATAGAGCCTATCCCGAAGCCATAGAAAGTGCGCATTGCACCATCAAGGCCATAGCTATTTGTGTTTAGGCCAAAAGAGAAATAGGCTGCATTTATTTTTATCTCGTGAAATTTTAGAAAGGACATCGCCACAAAAGCCGCGATAGTAATCACGAGAGCAACTACAGCTCCTTTAAAGGCATCACTTTTAAGTTGGTCGCGCTTCCAATACGCTACAGCTGCAAAAACAACTACTAGAAAAGCACCACTCAGTGTAAGGAAGGTGTTTTTTGTAAACCAGTATGCATTATCATCATATCCTAAAAAGGTAGAAATTACTGCGGCGGTCATCACAACAGAAAAAACAAGTACGGCATTTATCATCCATCGTTCTAGTTTCCAAGCACTCATTTTCTTAGAAGAGAGATGACGGTATGGGTCTCCCGCAGTTTCGGCAAGACCACCACAACCACATACCCAAGAACAATACCAACGTTTTCCGTACTTATAGGTTAAGAAAGGCGAGATTACAAATATCATGAGCACACCTAATATTAAAAAGGCAAGCCCTATATTTTGTGCATTGATAAATTGGTCTACACGCCATTTGTCAAAGGCATAATAGTTTAAAGGCCACATAAGCTTTAGATCATTATAAGGCAATGAAAAGGTGTCTGAGTTAAGACGTGCCATAAGTTCTGGAATCACAAAGGCAAATGCGGTTTGAAAAAACATAACACTTAACGTACGTAATTGCTCATAGCGGTTGTGTTTATATTTTACCATGAACTTAACACCAAAAGCAATTATGGCTACGGTGTATAATGTACCATACATAAACCACTGGCTTGCTTGACTTCCTTTTAAGAAAAAACTCAATGGATCAAACAGCGCTACAAGTCCAGTATTCGTGCCATCTGCTCCTTGTTCTAACCCTAAGGATTCTGCAAAAAAGTACAGGATAACATAAAACCCAGTAAGGGTGATTCCAGCCATCCAGCCTATTACACCACGTGCAGACGATGATTTAAACCAAACCCCATGATTCTTGATGCCAGGAAGTTTATTGGCATAAGCTCCTTTTGTAAATACTAATACTCCTGCAGTTATTGCAGAAAGAGCAAGAGTAAGCCCTAAAGCATTGCTTCCTAATGTAATACCTAATGCACTTAATAAGAGGATGAATAATCCCCCCATCCCTATTAGGACGCCTATTTTTTGAGTTGTATTTAAACTTACAGGTTGACCCGTAAGTGACATGTTACGTTCTATCATAATAATTAAATTTCCGCGAAGGCTTCCCGAAATTTCAGGATTATCCACATCGCTAGGGTTATTTGTTTTATATAGTCTTCTGTCTTCACGGAAGATGTTTAATTATGCTTTCGCGAAAGCTTTAGCGCCTTTATAGGCTGTTTGTATTGCATTTTCAAAATGTTTGTAAAACTCTGGATCAAAATTAGCTTCTGCTAGATGTTCTACCACATAGTCTGTGTCACGCTCTTCGGTTAACCAGCGGTCAAAGGTCTCATGGCGCATTCTAATGCCAAAGGTATTAATGCCTATAAATTTGCCCGTGTCTTTATGTGTTGCTATGGTGATACACTTGGTATCATCTTCGTGTTTCCAATGAAATAACTGCTGGTGTTCTGGCTCATTACGAGCGTCGCTAAATACCCAACCATAGGTCTGATATTCGATATCAAAAAACTTGGCACTGTTAAACCAGTGACCCGGATTGTAAGGAGTAGGTCTACCACAAATAGTTTGCGCTAGTGCTTCACCCATCATACGACCTGTATACCATACAGCTTCGATTGGACGACGTCCATTAATGCCCTGGTGCTGCTCTGCACAATCGCCTATAGCATATATATCTGGAATATTTGTTTCTAGCATAGGATTTACCTTGATACCTCTGCCTAGTTCGATACCGCTGTCTTTTAAGAAACTTATATTAGGAGATACTCCGGCAGTAAGCCCAACAACATCACAAGCAATTTCTTCTCCAGTTTCTGCAATAACGGCAGCGCGCGCGCGGCCATTCTCATCTGCAAGGATTTCCTTGAGATTCATACCAAGTCGTAAATCTATATGGTGATTTTTTATATGGCGGTTAATCATGGCACTCTCTCCAGAAGGGAGTACTCCATTCCAGAAACTATCTTCTCGCACTAAAAAAGTAACGGGAATATTGCGTGTAGCGAGCATTTCTGCCATCTCGATCCCTATCAATCCACCACCTACAATGACTGCATGCTTACATACTTTATTATTAGGTGCATTGTCTTCTAGTTTTTGCAAATCTTGTGCACTGTACAATCCCTGTACGCCCAGTAAGTCTTGTCCAGGCCATCCAAATTTATTAGGGGTAGAACCTACAGCTAAAATGAGCTTGTCATAGCTCATGGAGCCACCATCTTGAAAAATGAGACTCTTATTAGCGTGATCTACAGTTTCTACAAAAGCGCGTTTGAGCTCTATTCTATTCTTTTTCCAGAAATAAGGTTCATAAGGCTGGGTGTGTTCAAATTTCATATGTCCCATGTAAACATACATGAGAGCCGTACGAGAAAAGAAATAGTCTGTTTCGGCAGAGATAATAGTAATTTTTTTATCTGAGTTTTTACGTATATGCCTTGCGGCTGTGACACCAGAAATTCCGTTGCCTATAATTACAATGTGTTCTTCCATATAATTAGTTTTCACCAAGCATGTATTGGTCTTGTCACCTTTGCGATGGTTATATTTTTATATTATTGTTCGCTTGTGCAAAAGAAATCTCAATCTCAAAAGATATGAATCTCTATGCTTTGCTATTGGATTAGTTGGTACTTTGACACCTAATCGTAGTTGTGTCTCTAGGCCATGTAACATTTTTGTTTAATTAAATAGCGTAGAAAGTATTCTTGTCATAAAAATTATTGAACGTTAGGTCGGATTAAAGATAAGAAACTTTACAGCCTACTTTTATTTAGAAAGTCTCTAAATATGGTCTTATAAATATAAAGATCTGTTAGGTC
>CAZXMY010000172.1:0-5400 GCA_964641325.1 uncultured Flavobacteriaceae bacterium
GAGTATAGTCAAGAATTTGATACTCTTAAAAAAGAACTGGAGCAAAGACGCAAGGAATTATCTGATTTTATAGATGACACTCGTAAAGAATTAATGAGTGCTATAGACAATTTAGGTACTGACCTTAATATTAGGGTCTCTGATCTTGAAGAGTCGCTTAATGAGCGTACTGAGAATTTGGATAATACTAAAATAGATAAAAGCCAGTTGGGCAATTTGCTTATTAAAATGGGCGAAAAAATACAGTCTTAACGGGGCTTTAGCTCGCATGAATTCTGAAGACAAGCTTAAGGTTTTAAAGGAAATTCTGCTCAATGAAGAGCGTGAGTTTGATAGGGATTTGTTACTTAAAATCGAGCAGCTTTCTGCAGGACAAAGACAATTGTCTGAGCGTGTAAATCCTATAATGGAGAAACGACTTAGCACTTTTGTAGAAGAAATTCCAGAAACTTTAGGTCCGGTTATTACGGATACACTTAAAAATGAAATAAAAAAATCTCAAGACGCCGTAGCAGAAGCGCTTTTTCCCATAATGGGGAAAATGATAAAAAAATATGTTCAGGCAGAGATTAAAAAATTAAATAATGATATAAACGCTAAGTTAAAAAAGAGCTTTTCTTTTTCTTCTCCTTTTAGACGTAAAAGGAAAGCTGCAAATGCTGCAGCCCTGCTTAAAGAGGAGTATAAAGCTTTTATAGAACACGTGATGGTGATCGAAAAGCAATCTGGAATTCTTAAAGCTAACTATGCAAAGACCCAGAATATTGACCAGGATATGATGGCGGGTATGCTCACTGCAATTAAAAGTTTTGCCGAGGATGCCTTCGCAAAGACAGATTTAGAATTAGAAAGAATTGATTACGAACTATATACAATACACCTTCAAAACTTTTCAAATTATTATATTGCGGTCGTTATTTCTGGAATTTATGATGATGAGTTTAAAGATAGATTGGAAGATGTTCTATTAGACTTTGCCCAATTTGTATTAAATAAGGAAGATTTAGATAATAAAGATAATTTTACTCGCAAGTTAAAAGCGTATTTCACAGATGAGCGTATCTAAAAAAATAGTACTATTAGGTCATTTTGGTGTGGGTAAATCCTCATTATTAAGACGTTATGTTGAGAATACTTTTTCGGAGAACTACACCGTGACTATAGGAGTTCATATAATGAAGAAGGAAGTTATTCTTAGTAATGGAGGAGTAACACTTATTATATGGGATGTAGAAGGAACAGATGATTTTACGCAATATAGGTCGTCTTATTTACTAGGAGCATCTAGTTTTGTCTACGTGTTTGACGCAAGTAGAGCGGTAACATACTCAGATTTAAAATATAACATGGACCACTTACAGGATAAATTTCCTGGCACTTCTGTACACATTGTCGGAAATAAAGTGGATTTAGTCGATGAAAAAGAATTAATGAAAGACTTAGAGGCTCAGGGAATTAAGCATAGCTACCTTTCTAGTGCAAAAACTGGAAAAAATGTAGAATTGTTGTTTGAAGATATAGCAGCACAACTCTTAAAGCATGCAAAATAAAGATGTTCGTAAGGAATTTTTAGAAAACAGGAATCAACTACTCATTGTCTCTCAGGACCTTAAGGTAAAAAGCTCTGATAATGTTCTTTTTCATATAAAGGAAAATTCAGACGTTACAGATTTTCACCCTTTCTTTTACACTTTAACTACTCTTTTTGATGAGGATGAGATTTATCGTTATTTCTTTTGTGTACAAATAGAAATTTTAGGAAGAACTAGATTTGTTGATATAAGAACAAAGAAAAATCTGGAAGAAGGTGAGATATATGTTTTTATTGAGGACATGTCTGAGCACTATAAAAATGTTCATCAGATCAAACAAGTACGTAATGAATCGATTATACAGTTTAATGTTGTACAAGAACTTAACAGTCAGCTAGAAGTACAAAGAGGATTCAAGAATAAGTTTCTTGCTAATGTAAGTCACGAGATACGTACACCGCTAAACAGTATTAAAGGATTTCTTAATGTGCTTAAGATGAGCCAGGTGTCTAAGGAACAACTGGATCTAATAAATATTGTTGAAGATTCTTCAGAAACACTGGTTACCATTCTGGACGATCTATTAGATATTTCTAAGATAGAAGCAGGACGACTCGAGATTAAAAATAGACGTTTTGATTTTAAAAGTTTTATTGGGGTTCTTAGTAAAACATATGCATTACGAGCTCAAGAGAAGAGACTGGAATTTTCTTGTGACTTAGGAGAAAATATTCCGAGTTTTCTGGTAGGGGATCGATTAAGAATTAATCAGATTTTGATTAATTTATTAGAAAATGCGTTGCGATACACGCACAAAGGCCAGATTAAATTAGTAATATCTACAGGCTCGCGCAATTTGAGAAGATTACCCATTACATTTGAAGTAATAGATACCGGTATTGGCATTGCACAAGAAAACATAAACCGAATCTTTGAAAGTTTCACGCAGTTGGAAAAGCGTGGCCTTTTTGGGGGTTCTGGATTGGGGTTGACTATAGTAAAGCAGCTTACAACGCTTATGGAAAGTGATCTCGAAGTACAAAGTACAGAAGGAGAAGGGTCTTCTTTTAAATTCACAATAACATTAGGCGTATCGCACGATCAAAGATCAAAAATTAAAGAGAATTCAGAACCGCTAGTCGCCTTGCCAGAAGAGGTAAGTAAAGGGAAAAAGAAAAGAATTTTATTAGGGGAAGATATTGAGATCAACCAACTCCTTATGACTAAATTTTTTGCAGAACATGGTGGATACAGCTTGGACATTGCAAAAAATGGTGAATGGGTAATAGAGTACCTAGAGAGATATCCCTATGATCTATTATTATTGGACCTTACCATGCCTGTTATGGACGGATTCGATGCCGCACAGGTAATACGCAATCATAAGAATAAGAAGATTCAAAAAATTCCAATTATTGCCCTTACTGCGAGGACAACAGATGAAGAAAGGGAGCATGCCAAGGAAGTTGGAATTAACGCCTATCTCACTAAGCCTATTGACAATAAGTTATTATTTGAGACTATTGAGCGTCTGCTTACGAGATACAAAAAGAAAGATAAAGATGAATAAGAGAATGAATCTAGCGATTCATCATTCTTACTTCTTCTTTAAAGGTTTCTAAATCTACACTATTACTCACAAGACTTAAAGCTTTATCAACCACATATTTCACATTATGTGCAGAAAAACCTAAACCTACACTTAATTTTTCTAGTATAGAAGCTTGCCTTTCTCCTAACTCAGAATCTGCATAAACCATACGAGCAAGATCAAAAAGTCGCTCTAATCTGTTATCATAGGTGATAGGAGGATTAATAGGATGTGATAAATAATCCTTAAGAATATCTTTGTATTGATTTTCAGTAATATCAAGATTGCGAGCAAGTCTATCTAAGAAAGCTTTTTCTTCATCAGAAATTATTCCATCACTCATCGCAACACGAACTATTGCTGCAAAATGATTTACATTTCTCTTGCGAAAACCACTATCGTACAAATCTAAAATAGACATATTTTTTTATTTAAAAATGAGCCCAAATATAGCTATTCTTTGGTCATTTTTAATTTGTAATTTTGAAAAAGTATATTAATCTTTTTTGATGAGTAATTTTTGGTTTTATTTTAAAGAAGGCCTCTTTCATGTATTGGACTGGAATGCTTATGACCATATTCTCTTTCTTGTAGTATTAACGGTTCCTTATGCGTTTACTAGTTGGAAGAAACTTCTTTATTTAGTCTCCATATTTACAGTGGGTCACACCCTTGCGCTAGCCCTTTCTGTATATGAAGTGGTAAAAGTGAGTACACATCTTATTGAGCTCCTCATACCTATCACAATATTGCTTACGGCATTATATAATATTTTTACAGCTGGTAAAATAAAACGAGTAGAGAAGATGGGTCTTTATGCTCTGGCTACGTTGTTTTTTGGGTGTATACATGGCTTCGGGTTTTCGACCTATTTTAAGATGATGACAGCAGGTTCTAGTAGTAAACTTTTGCCGCTTATAGAGTATACCTTAGGGATAGAAGGTGCGCAGTTAATTATTGTTTTAGTTGTATTGGCACTTAGTTTTGTGGGTCAAACTATTATATTTAGATTTTCCCGTAGGGATTGGATTATGGTAAGCTCTGCTATCGTTATAGGAGTTGTAATTCCCATACTTAAAGCAAACCTTTAGGCGTTAAAAATACTATAAACAATAGGTAAAGCGAACCTATGCCCTTATTTTTGTTGTAGACAGCATTTTTAATTTATTGCGCTTTCGCGAAAGCACATGCAACACCACATGAATTCAAAGCAACACAAATATGATATTGCCTATTTGAGAATGGCTAGAGAATGGGGGAAACTATCGTATTGTGAGCGTAAACAGGTGGGCGCTATCATTGTAAAGGATAAAATGATTATTTCTGATGGTTATAATGGGACGCCTACTGGTTTTGAGAACATATGTGAAGATGAGGAAGGAGCCACAAAATGGTATGTATTGCACGCAGAGGCAAATGCTATATTAAAAGTAGCTTCCTCAACACAATCATGTAAGAATGCAACGCTATATATTACATTAAGTCCTTGCAGAGAATGCAGTAAACTAATCCATCAAGCAGGAATAAAAAGAGTGGTTTTTGTAAACGCTTATAAGGATATAAGCGGTGTAAAATTTTTGGAAAAAGCTGGCGTTGAAATAGTACATCTTTCTCATATAGATTCATGAAAAAAAAGATCTCAAAAAAATACATTCCCTTTCTTTTTAGTATAGGGATTGCTCTGGGTATTTTTTTAGGCACTGTCTTAAATTTTGATCGCAAAGATACTTCACTGTTTCGTAAGAATACTAAAAAAGAAAAGCTCAACAAACTCATAGATTATATTGATTATGAGTATGTTGACACTGTAAATACAGATAGTATTGTAGACGTCACAGTAAATGGAATTCTGGATAAATTAGATCCACATTCTTCCTACATTCCTCCTGAAGAGTTTAAGGAGAATGAGGAGAATATGAAAGGAGATTTTGTAGGTATAGGAGTGAGTTTTTATCCCTACCAAGATTCTATAGCTGTAATACAAGCTATAAAAGGAGGGCCAAGTGCAAATGCAGGAATAAAAGGAGGAGATCGAATTGTATACGCAGATGATATTCCTCTCTTTGGACAAAATCTAGCAGATGATTCCTTAAGCGCTATTCTAAAAGGAAAAATAAATACCCCAGTACAACTAAAGATAAAGCGTGGAGGTGTAGATGGCTTACTTAACTATGAAGTAACTAGGGGAAGAGTACCAATCTCTAGTGTAGAAGCGTCTTATATGCTTACTCCAAGACTAGGGTACATAAAGATTAATCGTTTTGCAGAGTCTACGCA
>CAZXMY010000173.1:0-5389 GCA_964641325.1 uncultured Flavobacteriaceae bacterium
GGTGTAGTACGCTTTCGCGAAAGCTTAAAAGAAAACTTCGGACATACCTCACGCTTTTCTATGGGGAATGATGTGGCAGATGTAAATAATGATGGATGGCCAGATCTGATTTCTTTAGATATGCTCGCGCAAGATGAAACCGTAGTAAAATCCTCTGAAGGCGATGATAATATTCAAACCCAAAAACTCAGGACCGAGCGGTATGGCTATCATTACCAGTTTACCCGCAATATGCTCTATGTAAATCAACAGGGTTATGATTTTAAAGAAACGGCCCTTTTAAGCGGTATTGGAGCAACAGACTGGAGTTGGAGTGCACTTTTTGCAGATTTTGACAATGATGCACAACAAGATTTATTTGTAGCAAACGGCATCCCAAAACGTCCTAATAATCTAGATTATATAAAGTTTGTAAGTAGTTCTCAGATTCAGAATACCATAAGCAATACTAAACTTATCGATCAGAAGGCGTTAGAGCAAATGCCATCGGGTATCACCGCAAATTTTATGTATCAAGGCAAACCGGATCTAGCATTTAAAGATGTTTCTGAACGATGGATCTCTAATGACACACTGGCTTCAGGAGCTTCGGCTATTGCAGATCTGGATAATGATGGTGATTTGGACATTATTACAAATAACCTCAATCAAGAACCTACCCTCTATATCAATCAATCCGATGGAAGCAATACTTTTTTACAACTACATTTTGACTACAAAAAACCCAATTCTCTAGGTATTGGAACAAAAGTACTGTCTTATCACAATGGCATTACTCAGATGAAAGAGTTATATCCTGTACGTGGTTTTCAAGCTTCATCTGAACCTAGTATTCATTTTGGATATGGTCCAAATACGACTGCGGTAGATTCTCTTAGAGTGATCTGGCCAGACAATAGTTCCCAACTTCTTACTCAAGTTGCGACTAACGAAACACTAACTCTACAACCGCAAAATACAGCTCCTTTTGACTTCGCATCGCTTTCGGTTTCTAAGCCAAAAATATTTAATAAGGTGCCTAATAATTTAGGAATCGATTTTACGCATCAAGAAGACGCTTATTTAGATTTTAATAGACAAAAACTCATACCGTATATGGTTTCAGACCGTGGTCCAGCTGTAGCTATTGGAGATTTAAATGGCGACCATAAAGAAGATATTTTCTTTGGGAGTTCTAAGTTTAAAGAGGCCCAAATCCTTATGCAAGGTGATAGTGTTTTCGCCAAAGCGCCCTCACCTACTTTACCTCCTACAGAAGAGGTTGCCGCTGCCATTGCAGATTTTAATCAAGATGGAAAGAATGACCTTTTTATAGGAACAGCCGGCGCTGATTTTTTTGGTAAGTCGGCTAAATTATTAGATCAATATTATATTGCTGAAGGGAATTCCTTTGTGCAGCAGGATTTACCGGAAATGTTTCAAAATGCATCCGTTATTGCACCTCATGATATTGATGGAGATGGAGATCTTGATGTGTTTATAGGTAATCAAAGTATAACAGGAGATTTTGGGCGACCTTCTGATTCGTATCTACTACTCAATGATAAAGGAGCCTTCACTACATCCCAGTCTGCTACGTTTAAGGATATAGGTATGCTTACAGATGCCATTTGGGATGACTTCACAGGAGATGGTACTAAAGATCTTATTGTTATAGGCGAATGGATGGCGCCTCAATTTTTTGAAAACAATAATGGCCAACTCAAAAAAATAGAGGCTCTAGAAAACTTGAACGGTTTATGGCAAGCCATAGCTCCTTTTGATATAGATCACGATGGCGATACTGATTATGTATTAGGCAATTGGGGAATGAACAGTAAATTTGAAGCTACTATTGAGAATCCTATGAGAATGTATTGGGGTGATATAGACAAGAATGGACAGACCGAAACTATTGTAGCAACCCATAAAAAAGATGGATATTATCCGCTTAATAGTTTTGATGAGTTGAGTTCTCAACTCGTTAGTCTTAAAAAGAAATATCCGAGCTATGCTTCTTTTGCGGGACAACAAATTCAAGATATTTTTACTAAAAAACAACTTTCAGAAACTACCTCAACCTTAAGTGTACACACTTTGCAGTCTGGTTTTCTCAAAAACGAGAATGGCAAATTTTCTTTTGTGCCCTTTAGTCATGATTTGCAAGTATCACCCATACTATCATTAACCGTTTATGATTTTGATAATGATGGAAAAGAAGAAGTACTTATGGCAGGTAATTATTTTGGAGTAAAGCCGTATCAAGGGCGATTAGATTCTTTTTCTGGTGCTTTATTAAAAGATGAGAATACAGTAACTTTAGGTCACGATATTGGTCTTGATTTGAGTCAAAAATCGGCAAGAGATATTAGCATTTTCACGACTAAGGGTAAAAAATACCTTCTAGTCACATACAATAACGAAAGCGCTCAGGTATATGCGCTTACAAACTATAACTAATGAGCAAGTTTAAAATAGCATTCCTATATATTCTATTGGCAAGTATACTTTGGAGCTGTCAAGAAGAAACGGCTCCTATTGTGATTAATCCAGAGCATTTTCACGAAAGTGTTGACCGCACAACAGAAGTTATTATTCATGATATATTTTCTCCTCCAGTAGCGAGTAGAATCTATGCCTATCCTAATATTGCAGCCTACGAAATTCTTGCGGAAAGTAATTCTGATTTTGTGCCATTATCAGGTCAACTAACAGACCTCGCTCCTATTAAAAAAGCGCCTACGGAGAACTATAATCCAGAACTTGCAGCTCTTGTGGCACATATGGATATGAGCAGAAGACTCATTTTTTCTGAAGATATGCTAACCGTATACAGAGATAGTTTATATGGCGTTTGGTCTAAAAATAATCCTAAAGAATATGGAACTTCTAAGGCCTATGGCCTTGAAGTAGCGGAGCATATAGCGAGTTGGATGGACAAAGACAACTATAAGCAAACACGTACAATGCCTAAGTTTGCGGTGACAACAGGTGACGATTCCAGATGGCAACCTACACCACCATCATATATGGAAGGCATTGAACCGCATTGGAATAAAATAAGACCTTTTGTAATAGACAGTGCAGCACAATTTAAGCCAGTTGCACCACCAGATTTTTCGCTTAATAAAGACTCAGACTTCTACAAAGAGCTCAAAGAAGTATACGATATTAGTCAGGAAATTACCGCCAAAGGCGACAGCTCAGAAGAAATAGAAATTGCACAGTTTTGGGATTGTAATCCCTATGTATCTGTAACTCGAGGACATCTTATGTTTGCTACAAAAAAGATTACTCCAGGAGGCCATTGGATGGGCATTGCCAAGATTGCTTCGCTTAAAGCGAATTTTGAAGTTACTGAAACGGTCCATACCTATGCTAAGGCTTCAATCGCCATGGCAGATGCATTTATAAGTTGCTGGGATGAAAAATACCGTTCTAATCTTGTACGACCAGAAACGCTTATAAACGAAAATATAGACGACAGTTGGCAACCCATACTACAAACACCTCCATTTCCAGAATATGTAAGTGGTCACTCCGTAGTTTCTGGAGCAGCTAGTGAGGCGCTTACAAGCATCTTTGGAGATAATTTTTCCTTTAACGACACTACAGAAGTGCCTTATGGCCTACCTATTCGAAATTTTAAATCTTTTAGGTCAGCCGCTCAAGAAGCCGCTATAAGCAGAATGTATGGAGGGATTCACTATCGTGCTGCCGTAGATAATGGTTTAGATCAGGGAATCGCACTAGGTAAATTTGTAGTAAACAAACTAAAAACAAAAACCAATACAACGACCGCATCTAATTAATATGAAAAAAGCAGCAACCATAATTATTACGCTATTAATTGCAATTGGGCTCTGGTATTTTTTTATTAAACCTAACGATTATATCGTGCGCTTTGAAGCCCCAACAACCGTTGGGACCATTAACCAATCTATTAAATACTGGCAATTAACTAAAAAAAATAGTACACAAGGTTCATCAGAAACCTTAGATGTGGTAAAACAGCGCTTTACGTATGGAGACTCCACACATCATTATACTTGGAAGTTAAAGCCACTTACAGATAGTACAACAGCTGTTACTCTTGCTGCAAAGGATGAAAATAATAGTTTATCTAATAGAATTAAAGTATTAGGAGGAGACTCTTTTATCAAAAAACAAACCGAGTCTACTGCAAAGGATTTTTACAACGGCCTTAAAGATCATCTTTCTGATTTTGATGTAACTGTAGAGGGAGAAAGTGTCACACCTCCTAATTTTGCAGCCTATATTACGATAAATGGCACCCAATTGGAAAAAGCAGGCGGAATGATGAAATATTACGGCTACTTAAGTCAAATTATGCTCAAAGATGGTATTGAACCTAAAGGCACACCGTTTATTGAAGTTACGAACTGGAATCAAGCCACAGACAGTATTACCTACAACTTTTGTTTCCCAATAAAGAACAAAGAAAATTTACCTCAATTCCCAGAGGTAAAATACAAGCGCTTGTACGAACGCAAAGCATTAAAAGCAACCTACCACGGCAATTATATAACTTCAGATAGAGCGTGGTATCGCCTACTTTCGTATGCACAGGAAAACGGTATAGAAGTCATAAATGAGCCTTTTGAAATTTTCTATAACAACCCGAGTACAGGAGGTAATGAACGCAATTGGAAAGCAGAAATTTTTATGCCTATTAAAGAATAATGGTATTGGACCAGACTTTCCGCAAGCAAGACTTTACGGTTAGCCCACTGCCGTCTAGGGAGTTTGATAACTGTACGTTTATTGATTGTTCTTTTCAAGAAGAACACCTTACCAGTCTTAACTTTCTGGAATGTAGTTTTCAAGATTGCAATCTTACAAACACACATTGGGGCGGCACAACACTTAATGATGTTGTTTTTGAAAATTGTAAATTATTGGGAAGTAACTTTAGTGTATGTAATCCGTTTATGTTGCGGTTACGCTTTCGCGAAAGCAATCTAGACCTATCCCGATTTTCTGGATTAGATATAAAAGGGACAGTTTTTGACAACTGTAGCCTGGCTCAAACAGATTTTACAAAAGCTAATCTCAGTCTAGCATCCTTTACTAAAAGTAATCTTAAAGATGCCACATTTGAAAACACCAATTTAGAAAAAGCCGATTTTACCACGGCAATACATTTTAATATCAATCCTAATACGAATCGTCTAAAAGCTGCGCGATTCTCCAGAGAAGAACTATCTGGTTTGCTCACTGCTTTTGGCCTGAAAATAGAATAGGACAACCCTCCCAAAAAATAGTTACCTTTAAAAAGAAATAAATCTGTGCTATGAAAACACTTAATACATTAATAGTTGCGCTCGTAATTGTTATGCTTTCCATCACAAGCTGTTCTCAAGACGAAACTGGCCCGTCTCAAGAAAAC
>CAZXMY010000174.1:0-5386 GCA_964641325.1 uncultured Flavobacteriaceae bacterium
CAATTAGACCATGGCATTAAAGCCTTGCAAAACACCCTAGATCACCTTTCTGAGCTTGCCTTAGGAGGAACTGCTGTGGGGACAGGTCTGAATACTCCTAAAGGCTATGCAAAGCGAGTATCAGAATATATGGCGGAGTTTTCTGGATATCCATTTAAAACTGCATCTAACAAGTTTGAAGCGCTCGCAGCTCACGATGCAATTGTAGAAACTCATGGTGCATTAAAACAACTAGCCGTTTCTTTAAACAAAATAGCTAATGATATTAGACTTATGGCTTCTGGACCTAGAAGTGGTATAGGAGAAATTACCATACCTGCAAACGAGCCAGGATCTTCTATTATGCCGGGTAAAGTAAATCCAACGCAATGTGAAGCCCTGACCATGGTATGTGCACAAGTAATGGGTAATGATGTAGCCATAGGCGTTAGTGGAATGCAAGGTCATTATGAACTTAATGTATTTAAACCGGTGATGGCAGCTAACCTATTGCAATCTGCGCAACTTATAGGCGACGCTTGTGTTTCCTTCTCAGAGAATTGTGCTTCAGGTATCCAGCCTAATGAGGCACGCATCACAGAGTTGCTCAATAACTCGCTAATGTTGGTAACCGCGCTTAATACCAAGATAGGCTATTATAAAGCTGCAGAAATTGCAAATACAGCTCACAAAAATGGCACTACTCTTAAAGAAGAAGCCATTAATCTTGGATATGTAACCGAAGAAGAATTTGCAGAGTGGGTGCGCCCAGAAGATATGGTAGGAGAATTATAGAATTTTTCTCACCTACACTAAATATAAAAGCCGCTCATTTTGAGCGGCTTTTTTTTGAATCTAATGTTTTTTCTTTCTATCTCTTATAATACTTCCTATACTTTACAAAGGACCAAGTACCTAAAAGAGAGATTATACATGCGGCAATCACTATCTTCTGCAAGGCAATATCGCCACCACTCTGATAAGCGTGCAGTCCAGATAAATAATAATTCACTCCAAAATAGGTGAATAAGACACTACCTAAAGCTAGTATTGAGAATAGATTAAATAACCATCGACCACGCAGTCCTGGGATTAAGCGCATATGTATTACAAAAGCATAAACAATAAGCGAAATGAGCGCCCAGGTTTCCTTTGGATCCCAGCCCCAATAGCGTCCCCAACTTTCATTAGCCCATTGGCCTCCAAGAAAAGTACCAATCGCCAGTAAGACCATACCTACCGTAAGTGCCATTTCATTAATAATGCTAAGCTCTTTTATATTAAGTTCCATCTTTTTCTTGTTCTTGGTAGTAGTAAAAATCATAAGAAGTAAGGAAACAAATCCTAAAATAGCGCCCAATGCAAAAGGACCATAACTCATTACAATCACTCCGGTATGTATCATAAGCCAGTAACTATTGAGCACAGGTTGCAGATTTGCGATTTCTGGATTCATCCAATACATACTGGCTGCCCATAATAAAAAACCAGTTACAAAGGCGCCAGCACCTACCGTAAGACTAGAATCCTTCTTAGCTACAACTAATTCTATAAGTGCCACTACCGCAGCAGGAACTATTAAAAAGGGAATTAGAATTTTTGAAAATCTTTTTAAATCAAAAACTTTTGAAGTATACAACCAATGTCTAATTGACAAGGCTAATCCGAAAAGCATTACAGCCCAGGCAACATAAAGCACAGACTCATAAGCATCACTCCAAGGAGCGTGCCCAGATATAAACCATCTCCATAGTAAAGATCCCGTGTGCATTAAAAACGTCAAGGCGACAAGGGCTATTCCCAGTTTTATTATCACCTTGATCACCTTATTTGCATAAAAAATCTCTACAATTACAAAAGTGATTAGAAATAATGCCACGAGCATATATATCATATACAATTTCTTGAATGGATCGTGAGTATTGTAATAAATCTCTGCATCTATCTTCTTTTCACTGGGTATAATATCTGTTCCAAATTTCTTTTGAAAAGAAGATATACTCTTTAAAAAGGTATCTGCACTACTGTAATCTCCCGTGGTATGCGCCTCTTGTAGGCTATTGAGGTATAAAGGGATAATCTGCCTACTATACAGGCTATCCATTCCTCTATATCCAGATTCTTGAAGCTCTGCATAAGAAAGCCATTTATTATTACCATCGTTAGGCTTAGGAAAAATCTTTAAGATACTTCCGCCTAGCGTTCTATTTAATAAACCTAGTCGCTCGCTTACATCTCTAAACTCTTTGTCAATTTTATTAGGGTTTGCAGAAGCATAGGCATCTGGTAAATAAGGATCTAGTTTAGATTCAAGGTTTTCTGTAATGAAATCCATAGCCTTAAAACGTTTTACTTCTTCCGGAACGCCTATGATGTTGCGAAGACTGTCATTTCCTTTTTGAAGATAAATTACCTCGGCACTATACCATAAAATAGGATTTTGAATCATTGAGAGCATCACTTGATCTGCGTTTAATCCCGCATACGAATCTCTGCGACTAAGTTTACGGAGTAGTAAACTGGAGAAGGTATTGATAGGCATCATACGGCCACTGTCATCCTGGATCACCATTCTACCAAATTTTGCCGCATGTTCTTTAGAAACCGCTGTATTTACGATTAGAGCATCCACCTCTGCACTCGTAGGTTGCACGTGCCCTCCTTCTTCTGGTAAGAGATTAATTATCGGGTCTGCACTGTCTTGTGCAAGTGCTAAAGTATCCCCTACCGTTACAGCAGAAGTATTAATCTCTTGTGCTTGTATGGTATTTGCTTTCGCGAAAGCAAACAAAACAACAATCACTCCTAGCGCTGCTTTCTTTTTCTTTACTTTATCTAATGTTTTTTTCAACTCTCCAAAACGCGAGCCTTTATCAAACAAGATCATCATCATCCCTAGATACAGCAAGAAATAACCAATATAGGTCACCCAAGTTCCCCAAAAATCGTGACTTACCGAAAGTATAGTTCCTGACTCATCTGGAAAGAAACTCGCCTGAAAAAATCGAAACCCCTTATGATCCAAAACGTGATTCATATAAATATCGTAATCAAAAGGCGCTTCATCCACTACAGTGATTTTACTCTCAAAAGAGGCATAACTGTTTTCTGTACCGGGATAACGCTCTGCAATAAAATCATTGAGCTTTAAGGTAAAAGGCAACTCTAATGCCTTGCTACCATAAGATAAGTACATAGTATATCCACCTACTTCTATTTCCTTTTTATCATTGCTATAGCCGCGACCTCCTAGCAAGCCAATAGTTTTAGTCTCTCCTTTTGCCGTAATATCTACAAATAATGCATCTTCCTGATTCTTCTCTTTTATGTCTTTCTCTATAATTCCAGAACGTCCTCTAACAGCAGGTTCTGGGATTACAAATTGTATAGCATCTGATAGGTTATAGAGTGCTCTTAAATTTAAGGGAGTTTCTACATTGGCTTCAACATTGCTTTGTTGTTGCGTGGCCATAATCATATTTGTTCCTGCAAAGGGTGTTTGTATGGAATAATTTTCTCCATCGTAATTGATGTTAATCGCACCTTGTTGAAAATTATTAAAAGAATACAATACGTTGTGAATACTCACCGTCTCACCTGCTACGAGAAAGTGCTCGTGTCTTGTACCATCTCCAGCCTCTACTATTTTAAGATGCCACTCCCCTATTTCATCTTCTATAAATCCATCTTCTGCTCCATCAATAAATTTGTTGAATTTAATACGTATAGGATCGTTTTTAAAGTCAGTATTCCAAGTAAAGTTATTGTTTAATCTAGGTGATAGATCTAGCTTATACTCTTGCGTTCTTCTCAAGCGTTGCCCGTCTTCTGCATCTCCATCTATCAATACCTCCAGATAGGTATGTTCACTTAAAAAAGTGTTTTCTGAGGTACCTTCGGTAATAGGCATAACGCCTTCATAACTTATATATCTTGTTATCCCTGCTCCTATGAGAATAAGTAAAAACGATAAGTGAAAAATAAGTGTAGTGATTTTTTCTTTTCGCAACAGCTTAAAGCGAAAAATATTACCCAAAAAGTTAATCACAAACATCACATGAATTAAGGTAAACCACCAAGAATTATACACCCAATACCTAGAGTATGGTGTAGGTGATGTCTCTTGCCCTTGATCTAAAAAAGTACCTACTGCCATTGCCACAAAATAGGTGATAAAAAGCATCCCCATAAGTCGTGTAGAAAACAAAAAATTGAATAGTTTTTTTTGCATAGCAGTAGCAGATTTTTTCTGTGTGCAAAGATAAACCACAAGAGGCAAATAACCTTGTGAAAGGAACCCTTTAAATAGAATAGACAAGCCAACATAAATGATGTATTTTTGCTATAATGACAACTATTAACATCATAGGCGCTGGAAACGTGGCTTTACATCTCGCTAAAGCCATTAAAGACCAAGCCATTTATAAATTACAAAGCATTGCCGGTCGATCAGAAAATGCCTTGATACATTATAAGGAGCTCCAGACTTCCTATTGTTCTATTGATGAACTTAGCGAGGCAAATATTACACTTATTGCAGTATCAGATAATGGGATAAAAGAAGTTTCTGCTAAGATTCCTTATGATACAGGTATGTTTGCCCATACATCAGGAAGCGTAGCTTTAGAAGTGCTTTCCCGTTTTGAACATTATGGTGTTTTTTACCCTTTGCAAAGTTTCTCTAAGGAGGATAGTATTTCTTTTAGTGAGATCCCTATTTGTCTAGAAGTTGCGCAGGAAGATGACAAAGAGGTTTTAGAAAATTTGGCGTTTTCTCTAAGCAATAAAGTGACTCAAATATCTAGTGCAGAACGTGCTCAACTGCACTTAGCCGCAGTTTTCGTTAATAATTTTGCAAACCACTGTTTTACAATGGGTCAAACGCTATGTGAGAAGCACGATCTTTCCTTTGATTTGCTCAAACCGCTCATTTCAAAAACAGTAGATAAAGCGATCTTAAGCGATCCCGCTTTATCACAAACGGGACCTGCAAAAAGAAACGACACGCAAACAATCGCTTCTCACCTGGATATGTTAGAAGATTCAAATTATAAAGACGTATACACTACAATCTCAAAAGCCATTACAAGCTATTATGGAAAAAAGCTATAAAGAATATTTACACCAGATAACGACTTTCATCTTTGATGTAGATGGCGTTTTTACAGATGGGTCACTCCATATCACAACCCAAGGTGATATGCATCGCGTGATGAATGTAAAAGATGGTTATGCCGTAAAAGCCGCATTAGATGCTGGTTATAAAGTTTGTATTATTTCTGGAGGGACTGATGAAGGCGTTAGAAATAGATTGCAAGCCTTAGGCGTAAAGGATGTTTTCCTTGGTGCTCACGACAAAACAAAATTTCTGAATCAATATATCGATACAAATAGCATTGCTCTAGAG
>CAZXMY010000175.1:0-5372 GCA_964641325.1 uncultured Flavobacteriaceae bacterium
ATTCATCGTTGCACTGTTTTTTACTTCATTAAATTATTCTCAGACTTTTTCTAAAGGATCAATCACCCTTAAATCTAATGAAACACGAGAAGGAAAAGTGTATATTGATAATAGTACCGGTACTGTACTTCTAAAAAATGGATTTAACACTTCCAGCATAAATTTTGATGCTATTACAGCAATCCAAATAGGCAAAGAAAGCTACACACCTCTTTCGCAAGACGCTAACACCTTTTTGGCTAGCAAGCTAGCGAGTGGAAAAGCTTCTTTATATAAGATTGGAAACGATTCATATTTTATTGACAATGGAGATCTATCCAAAAGTTTTAATATTAACGACGACCAAAATGTACTACCAGGAATCCTCTCTTTATTATACAGTGATTGTAACGAAATACGATCCTCTATCGAGAAAAAAGGATTTATTAATAAAGAAGATTTAACTACCTTGACAAATCAATACAATAGTTGCGCTCATAGCAGCTATACACCTACAGATAAGGAGGTTGCGCGCGCGTCAAAACACAACACAGATCAAGCTAGTTTATATGCTGGAATAGGTGCAAATCTCAACAGTGTTAGCTTTCGTGCTAGTGATGATACTGAGAGTCTTGTAGGGGCTCAGATTAGGCTTGGGGTTGAAGTTAGCCCTTCTTTTTTAGGAATCCTTCAGGGAAATCTGCACGCATTTTTAGAAGGTTCTGCTAATTTTACTGGTGACAAAGACTTCTCGAATAATACAAATCCTGTTAACTTTAGTACAAATTCGTATAGGGTCCAATTAGGCTTGCATTATATGTTTAATAAAAGTGGAGCTATCAAACCCCTTCTTGGATTTGGCATTGGTGTAACTTCAGATTCATTTTCAGGAAGTATTCTAGACAATGAATTTCAAATAGACGGTGGAAACCCCATTTTTGCTCCTAGAATAGGGATTCGATTTAAATTAAAAAATGAGAAACACATTGGTGTTTTAATAGAGTATATTACCTCGTATGACAATGACCTAACCTTCCCTACGCAGTCCGGAATTATCCCATTACAAGTAACCAATGAGAATATTGGAATAG
This sequence comes from uncultured Flavobacteriaceae bacterium, assembly GCA_964641325.1. Taxonomy (GTDB): domain Bacteria; phylum Bacteroidota; class Bacteroidia; order Flavobacteriales; family Flavobacteriaceae; genus Dokdonia. The sequence continues at coordinate 1,071 of CAZXMY010000175.1, forward strand.
GAATTAATTATCACTTCTAGAATATCTGAGACACCTAATTTGGTCGCTCAACATTAATTCCTTACTGTTACAGAAAAAAATACGTTCCATATACTCTATACACATTTTATAAACCCATTATAAATTGTATTTTTACCTATTAAAGATCCTCAAATTTATATGGGTAAAATTATTGCTATCGCAAACCAAAAAGGAGGTGTGGGCAAGACCACTACTTCTGTTAATCTAGCAGCAAGCTTAGGTGTGCTCGAAAAGAAAGTATTGCTTATCGATGCAGATCCGCAAGCAAATGCTTCTTCGGGATTGGGTATAGAGGTAGAAAGTGTGCAAATAGGCACCTATCAATTGCTAGAGCATACCAATACGGCTCAAGAAGCAATTGTACCTACAGAATCCCCTAACCTAGATATTATACCTGCCCATATTGATCTTGTAGCTATAGAAATAGAGCTTGTAGATAAGGACAATAGAGAATATATGTTGCAGGAAGCCATCGGACATCTGCGAGAGCAATATGACTATATTATCATAGATTGCGCGCCTTCTTTAGGCCTGCTTACGCTTAATGCCCTTACCGCATCAGACAGTGTCATTATTCCCATACAATGTGAGTATTTTGCCCTAGAAGGACTGGGAAAACTGTTAAATACTATTAAAAGTGTCCAAAAAATTCATAATAAAGACTTGGATATAGAAGGATTGTTATTAACTATGTTTGATTCTAGACTTCGACTCTCTAATCAAGTAGTAGAAGAGGTTCAGAAACATTTTAGTGAGATGGTTTTTAAAACCATAATACAACGTAATGTAAAACTTAGTGAAGCACCCAGTTATGGCGAAAGCATTATAAACTATGATGCTGGAAGTAAAGGAGCAAGTAATTACTTGAGCCTAGCACAAGAGCTCATTACAAAAAATAATATTACTAATGGCTAAAGCAACAAAAAAACAAGCATTAGGTCGTGGTTTATCTGCGCTTCTCAAAGATCCAGCAAATGATATTAAAGCCGTTGGGGATAAGAATGCAGATACTATTGTAGGAAATATTGTTGAGTTAGATCTGAATAATATTGAGGTTAACCCTTTCCAACCGCGTACGAGTTTTAATGAAGAAACTTTAAGAGAACTAGCCTCTTCCATACGAGAATTAGGAGTGATACAGCCCATTACGGTGCGCAAACTTAGTTTTGGTAAATATCAGCTGGTCTCTGGAGAACGTCGCTATAGAGCTTCAAAACTTGTAGGCAACGACACCATTCCAGCTTATATACGCATTGCAAATGACCAAGAGAGCCTAGAAATGGCTCTGGTAGAGAATATACAACGACAAGACCTAGATCCTATAGAAATTGCCCTCTCCTACCAGCGATTAATAGATGAGATAAAACTTACGCAAGAACAAATGAGTGACCGTGTGGGTAAGAATCGCTCCACCATCGCAAACTACCTTAGACTTCTCAAACTCGACCCTATTGTACAAACAGGAATGCGCGACGGCTTTCTATCTATGGGTCACGGCCGCGCTCTTATCAATATTGAAAACACGGGCGATCAATTAGATATTTACGAGAAGATTATTACAGACAAACTATCTGTAAGGCAAACCGAGGCATTGGTAAAAAACTACCATAATACTGCTACAATAGAAGATCCTGTACAAGCAGCCACTCCCAAATATATTAGAAAAGGCATTAAAGATTTTGCCTCCTATTTTGGTGCTAAAGTGGATGTAAAAGTATCAACAAACGGAAAAGGAAAAATAACTATTCCCTTTTCTTCCGAAGAAGATTTTAATCGAATTCAGAAACTCATTAAACGTGCTAAGTAACAGGCAACTACTTATAGTATTGCTTTTTTTAGGATACGCTTTCGCGAAAGCGCAATCCCCTACATCCACTTCTCAAAGCCCACTTGTTGTAGGTGATTCTATCTCCAAAAAGGAGGCCTACGATCCCTTAAGACCTGCCAGAGCCGCATTTTATGCAGCTTCATTACCAGGCTTAGGGCAGGTTTACAACAAAGACTATTGGAAATTACCACTCGTATATGGTGCCTTGGGCACAGGAGTATTTGTTGCTGTAGATAGTGATAGGGAATTCCAACGTTTTAGAACTGCATTTAAGCAACGCCTAGCCGGACGCATAGATGAGTTTACCGAAGTAGATCCCATTACCGGAGAAACCACACAGATTTTTACAGATGATGCCTTGATACGTGGTCAAGATGTTTTTAGACGGCGCAAAGAACTTGCTATATTAGTCACCGCGGGATTGTATGTACTCCAAATTATAGAGGCCAATGTAGATGCGCATTTAAGCCAGTATGATGTAGATGAGGATCTCACATTTGCACCAGATATACATATCGACGATCTAGGGCTAACCATGCATTATGGCTTTAAATTAACATATAACATAGATTAATGAATATTGCACTCTTGGGATACGGCAAAATGGGAAAAGCAATCGAAAAAATTGCTTTAGAAAGAGGCCATACCATCGTTCAAAAACTAGGCAAAGAAGATACTTTTAATGCAAATGGGGTAGATGTTGCGATAGACTTTAGTCTTCCAGAAGCAGCCGTATCCAATATTTCTTTTTGTTTAAATAACAAGGTACCTGTAATTTCTGGGACTACAGGATGGCTAGAACAGTATGACCAAATGGTCACTTTGTGTAAAGAAAAAGAAGGGGCTTTTATATACGCTTCAAATTTTAGTGTAGGTGTGAATTTATTTTTTGAACTCAACAAAAAGTTGGCTACTCTTATGAATAATCAAAAAGAGTATCAAGTAGGACTTCAAGAGATTCACCACACTCAGAAACTGGATGCCCCAAGTGGCACCGCCATTACCGTAGCCGAAGGCATTATACAAAACGCGCAGCACAGCAACTGGAAACTTACAGAAGGAGTAACTCAAGAATTTTCTAACAGTAGTGTACCTATACAATCGGTACGAGAAGGCCAAGTTCCCGGTACGCACACCGTAACCTATACAAGCTCCATTGACACTATCTCTATTACCCATGAAGCACATTCCAGACAAGGTTTTGCGCTGGGAGCAGTCGTTGCCGCAGAGTGGCTTCTTGGAAAAAAAGGTGTATTTTCGATGCGTGATGTGCTAAACTTATCTTAATCCCGTAACATTAGAAAAACACAAACAACAAATCACCACAAAAGAATATAGATTATGACAATGACGCAATGGCTCCTCTTTTTTTTAGTGATTCAAGTGATTCACTTTTTAGGCACTTGGAAACTCTACCTACGCGCCGGCCGTAAAGTATGGGAAGCGGCAATACCTGTTTATAATGCCGTGGTTTTAATGAAGATAATAAAAAGACCTTGGTGGTGGACACTATTGTTATTTATTCCTATAGTAAATTTATTAATGTTCCCTGTAGTATGGACAGAAACAGCACGAAGTTTTGGCTTTAACACCTATAAAGATACAGCACTCGTAGTGCTAACAGCGGGTCTTTATCTCTTTTATATAAACTATGCTACAGATGCTCCGTACATAGAAGACAGAAGCCTACAGCCTAAAAGTGCTAATGGTGAGTGGGTGAGCTCAATCATTTTTGCCATAGTAGCAGCTACCATTGTGCATACCTATTTTATGCAACCTTTTGTGATACCTTCTTCGTCATTGGAAAAAACATTATTGGTTGGAGACTACTTATTAGTAAGCAAGTTTCATTATGGTGCCCGAACGCCTATGACCACTATAGGAACTCCAATGTTGCATGACTCCATCCCAAAAGTAGGTGTGAAAAGTTATTTGAGTACACCACAACTACCCTATTTTAGGCTTCCTGGATTTCAAAAGATAAAGCGCAATGATATTGTGGTTTTTAGTTGGCCCGTAGATACGCTTATAGATATACGACCCATTAACATGTCTGGAAGTGTACGTAAACCTGTAGATAAAAAATCCAATTATGTAAAGCGTTGTGTAGGGATGCCAGGAGATTCTCTCGAAGTACGAAACGGCTATGTATATATAAATGGCAAACAAAATGATTTGCCAGATAGAGCAAGATTGCAATACAGTTATAAACTAGTATCAAAAGAACCTTTTGTTACAGGACCTAGAGATAGAAATGGTTATCAATACACACCTACGGATCTTGCTTTTAGCAGATATGATATTTCAGATATTAGTGGTATAAGAGACCCAAATTCTGGGGCATATTACCAAAACGCTCATATGACGGAAGAGTCATATGCAAAAATCAAGAACAATACTAATGTTATAGCCGTTGAAAGAAACACTTATGTAAAAGGAGAAACAAATAGTAA
>CAZXMY010000176.1:0-5343 GCA_964641325.1 uncultured Flavobacteriaceae bacterium
GTCTACACCTTCACCTGCACCTATACCTATTACAGGTATGGTAAGACTTTCTGCTACTTCCTGCGCTAGTTTTGCAGGTACCTTTTCTAGTACTAGAGCAAAACAGCCTGCTTTCTCTAGCATTAAGGCATCTTCTTTGAGTAGTTGAGCTTCTTCTTCTTCTTTTGCACGTACAGTGTAGGTACCGAATTTATATATGGATTGCGGCGTTAAGCCTAAGTGACCCATTACTGGAATTCCCGCATTGAGAATGCGCTTAATACTTTCTTTCACCTCTTTACCTCCTTCTAGTTTTATGGAATGGGCTCCAGATTCTTTCATAATACGAATGGCAGATCGTAGGGCTTCTTTAGGATCACTCTGGTAACTCCCAAAAGGTAAATCGACTACTACCAGCGCACGGTCTACAGCTCGTATTACAGAAGAGGCGTGATAAATCATCTGGTCTAATGTAATAGGAAGTGTGGTCTCGTGACCAGCCATCACATTAGAGGCACTATCACCTACAAGAATTACATCTATACCTGCGCCATCTACTATTTTTGCCATAGTATAGTCATAGGCAGTAAGCATAGATATTTTTTCTCCACGCGCCTTCATTTCGGTGAGAGATTTTACAGTAATGCGTTTGTATTCTTTTTTGGCTACAGACATTTTGGCTATTTTTTATGAAACAAAAATACTAAATTAGATACCTATACTTCACATTGCATACTATGAAGCTCAAATATCTTTTTATTCCGGCACTTGCGATTGTTTTGATTTTTGCTTTACCGCTTCACTTTTTAGATGGTGTTGAAACTCATGGGCTCGATTTTGCGAATCTGCCTAGACGGCAGACAGGAGCGCCTACCACCTCAAAACAGGTATTCAAACAAGCAAACGAAAAAGAAGTTCAGCATATCGTTGAGACTTTTTTTGAAGGTTTTCACACCCAGGACTCCACGCTTATTAAGCAAGTAGTACATACAGGAGTGATGATGCAGTCTATAGGTAAAAATCGCACTGGAGAAATGATTTTGAGTACTCAAGATTTTAGTGGATTTCTCTCCTCGATCTGTAGTATCCCAGAAACGACTTCCTTTAAAGAAGTAATTCACTCTTATGAAGTAAAAATGGACGGGAAGATGGCAAATGTATGGACACCCTATACTTTCTATATAAATGATGCCATTAGTCATTGTGGCACCAATAGTTTTCAACTTTTTAAACGCGATGGTATCTGGAAGATTTTCTACATTGTAGATACGCGAGATAGGGAAGGTTGCGGTGTAAAGCGCGGCTAATTTTTTAGACCTAGTATACGCTACTAGAATTGTGCAGTCAAGTTTATGTAAGCTAGCTTACATTTCATTTTTAAATCTAGCCTTTTTATATCTTAAAGTTAGGTTAAATATACTCTTTTTTATTTTAAGTGATAACTGCGTTAGACCCTGCTATCATTGGGATCTATTTCATTTTTATTTATTATCAAAACCTATCTATTTCACTTTTTTTCTATAAGGTGTAAGATTAAATTTTATTAAGACACCAATTAGTATAACAGAAATCATACTATGGTTTTTGTTTTAAAAGAGACATTTGGCCAATGTCTTTTTGGGTAAAAATTTAATAAAAATCAAATAATTCAAATTTAACAAAATGAAAAATTTCAAAACATTTTTAGCACTCTTTTTAGCGATAAGCGTATTCGCAATATCATGTGACGACGACGACGATCTAAACATACCTGAAGGAGGAGGACCAGGTGATGAGACACCTGCTTTTGCAGGTGCCGTTTACGTAATGACTAATGGTAATGGACAAGTAGCAGGAACTAATGTACAGGGTGACAATACAATTATCGCGTATGGTAGAGATGCAGAAGGACAATTAACACCTATTGGACCTTTTGCAACTAATGGTTTTGGGGGAGATTTTGATGGAGGAGAAGGACTGGATCCTTTAATCTCTGCATATGCTCTTACAAAAACACCAGATAACAGTACATTACTTGCTGTAAATGCGGGAAGTAATACAATTACTTCGTTTAATATTAATGAGGACTTTTCTCTTTCTCAAGCTGGAGAACCACAGCCTACGGGAGCTATTGGACCTAACAGTATTGCCTTTGTAGAGCGCAATATCGATGGTATTAGAGGATTAGTGTACGTATCTAACATTACACGTGCAGAATTTTTAGATCAAGGTGAGCCAGGTCACCAAGGAACCGTTACTGGATATTGGTTACTAGATGATGGAACATTAAGTCCTATTACGGGATCTACAAGAGATTTACCTATACGTCCATCTGCGGTACAATTATCTGAAGATGGAAACTGGTTAGTAGTGGCATCAATTAACTCTGGTGCTTCAGGACTTCAGTCTGGAAGTGAAGATGAGCTTACGGTATATAATGTAGGAGAAGATGGTCTTTTAAGCGATATCGCTTGGGGTACCGCTACTTCTACTTTAAGAGATAATACAGAGGGCAGAAACTTACCATCTGCTATTGGATTTCAAATCGTTGGAAACAACTATGTTGTAGTAACAGAAGCTCGTGAGTTCCAACCTAACGGTATGCCTCCTGCTTTCCCAGCTTTACAAGATGGATCTGTATCTACGTGGCAAATACAAGGTGATGGATCCTTAAGCCCTATCACTTTAGACGTACGTTCTGGAGAAGGTAATACAGGAAGAACAGCATGCTGGTTAGACTTTACTGCAGATGGTAATACATTTTTTGTATCCAATGCTATCGAAGCAGGTCTAGCATCCTATAGTTTTGATAATGGAGCCGTGTCTTTAATAGACCAGGTAGCAGCGCAAGGAACAGGAACTGGTGGTGCAGATAACGGTCCTGAAGCTTTTGCAAGTACAGAAGGATGGATTGATATGTGGATATCTGATGACGGAGCATTCTTATACCAACTTTATGGATTAGACGGAACCGTAGGAATTTTTAGAATTAATGGAGAAACGCTAGAATTTATTGGAGAAGAATCTGGCAATCTACCAGAAACAAATACTCAAGGGATAGTAGCAATCTAAGTTTGTTTAATTTGGAAAAGGCCTGGTACTGTAATGGTGCTGGGCTTTTTTTATTACTCCAAACTACTTTTAGCAATCGCTCATTCCTACATTTATGGCAAGACCTCCCTTGGAGGTTTCTTTATATTTTGCATTCATATCTTGAGCCGTTTGCCACATGGTATCTATTACCTTATCTAAAGGCACTTTTGCCTGGGATGGATCACCGTCTAATGCCAGTTCACAAGCATTTATAGCTTTTATAGCGCCCATTGCGTTGCGCTCTATGCACGGAATTTGTACGAGACCTCCTATAGGATCACAAGTCAAACCTAAATGATGCTCCATAGCGATCTCTGCAGCCATTAACACTTCTTCGGGAGTTCCTCCCATAAGTTCTGTAAGTCCAGCGGCAGCCATAGAGCTACTTACACCTATCTCTGCCTGACATCCTCCCATGGCGGCAGATATGGTAGCTCCTTTCTTAAAAAGACTTCCTATTTCTCCAGCCACCAGCATAAAACGTTTAATATTCTCAAAGTCTGCATCGTGATTTTCGATGACCATATAATACATCATTACGGCGGGAATAACTCCCGCACTTCCGTTTGTAGGCGCGGTAACCACACGACCTAAAGAGGCATTCACTTCATTTACTGCAAGTGCAAAGCAGGAGACCCATTTTAATATTTCGCGAAAGCGTACTTCTGTCCCTCTTATCGCTTCAACCCACTCATACTTATTGGTATATGAAGTGTTTTTAATGAGTTTTTTATGATTGTCAAAAGCGCGTCGCCTTACATTTAAACCTCCAGGTAATTTGCCCTCTGTATGGCAACCCACATACATGGAGTCCAGCATAACATCCCATATTTGTTTCATCCTATGATCAAATTCTTTTTCTGAAACGAGATACAGTTCGTTTTCTAAAACAATCTGCGAGATAGGTTTACCTTCATTCTTGCAGTAGGCTAGTAAATCTGTGCCTTTTGCCACGGGTCGTGGGAAACATTCAAATTGATGTCCTTTCTTTTCGGCACGTTTGCGTTCTTCCTGTATCACAAAACCACCGCCTATAGAATAATAGGTTTCTTGAAAGGTAGTCGCTCCTATGCTTGCGCGAAAACGAATTCCGTTAGGATGAAAGGCTAAGAAGTCTTTATGAAAAATGATTTGCGTTTCTGGATCAAAATCGATCATACGCTCCTGGTTTAATTCTAATCTTTTAAAGAGCTTGCAATTCTCTACTTCTGTAGCAATATCTTCTATAGCACAAGTTTGAGGATCTGCACCTCTTAAGCCCATAAGCACTGCTACATCTGTTGCGTGACCTATGCCTGTTAAAGAAAGCGAGCCATATAAATCTACATGAACCGTATCTACCTTTTCAAAAAGCTGCTCTTCTTTGAGTTTTTTGATAAATCGTCGTCCTGCTCTCCAAGGACCCAATGTGTGCGAACTGGATGGTCCAACGCCTATTTTAAGCATATCAAAAACAGAGATACATTCTATTTCTTTGATCATAGATTCTTTATTTATGTCCTGACTTAGGGACGAAAATTTCTGGTGACTCAAATGTAGTTCTTTTTCCAATCAAGATTTAAGACAATACATAAATACAAAAAAAACATATACAGCGCTTAAGACTCCGAAAGTGCATTCCCAAAAATAATAAGCATCACGGGTACTATATTATTCATAAAATGCAAGCCTATAGACCAGCCTAAGTTTTTGGTTTTGAGCTTTAGCCAGCCTAGCATAAAACCAGCAATCACTTGAGGTATAATAAGTATTACTAGAGTGATGTTAAATGTAAATTGTGTGACGTAATTACTTATGTGTACAAGACCAAAAACTACTGCAGTAAGTACTAAAACGGGAATTACAAATTGTGATAATTTATTTCTAATAGTGGTAGTAACTTCTTCTGGGATGAGTTGTTTTAAGATATAATAGGTGGAGAATAAAACGACTCCAGAAAATGCTAGTCGCAGTATCCAATGTATATCTTCTGGCAGGTAGCCAGCTCCTAAAAAAACGGGCCAAGAGCATATAAATAAAATCAGATCAGAATGACTAGGTGCTATAAGAGTTCTAAACATCATTTCTTCTACAAAAGGAGCAAAAATGCAAGCAAGTATAAGTAAGTGAAAAGGGTTGGATTTTGCCATTTCAATGATTTGGGTTTGCTTGTATTCACTGTTGGTTAATTCGGGATACCACTGGCTTAAGATGGCGATACTAATCCCAAAGACTATGTATAGTAGCCACAGATAACCATTTCTTATATAAAGAAAATGGCAGAAGGTCATCTGAGTAATGTGCATCCTATAG
>CAZXMY010000177.1:0-5332 GCA_964641325.1 uncultured Flavobacteriaceae bacterium
ATTATATTCTAATGGATATTCATATGCCCGAAATGAATGGTTACGAAGCGACCACCATGATTAGAAACTCGGATAACCCTAATAAAAACACACCTATATTTGCCCTAACGGCAGATGTAACCGCACAATCACATAAAGACTTCAACACGCTATTTAATGGCTTTCTTATCAAGCCAATACAGATAGATCATATCCTTGAAGCACTTACCCAAAGTTATACTCACTCTCTCTGACGGAATATTTTCTTGAGCGAATTACACGCTTTCGCGAAACTGCCTTTCCGGCAGTCAGGAGCTTATAATTATGTATATTGTTGCTAATAATATGCTCAGATTATGAATCAAGCTCAACAACTGGCAAGCCGTTTTAATGAAGCTCTTCTAAACGGAAACTGGGTTACCCATACCAATTTTAAAAACCTACTAAGCGATGTAAGCTTTAAAGAAGCGACTACGTCCTATAAATCACTTAATAGTATTGCTTTACTCACCTATCACATTAACTATTATATCGCAGGTGTTCTGGAAGTTTTTAAAGGAAACGACCTTACGATTAGAGACCAATATAGTTTTGATATGCCTGCAATGACCATAGAAAAACAATGGGCGGAGTTAAAAGAGGGTTTATTCCAAAATGCTCAAGAATTTGCATCACATTTGAGTAAACTTAGTGATACCGAAATAGAAGCCCCTTTTGTAGATGAAAAATATGGTAATTACAATCGTAATATGAACGGTATGATCGAGCATTGCTACTATCACTTAGGACAGCTCGTACTCATCAAAAAACTACTACGCTCTTAGTGATACTTCGTAAAAATCTTTAAAGCCTCATTATAGCTACTCTCAAAAGACATCGTATTAATATTATCGTTGGCTTTGGCTTTTGCAAAATAAGAGATTAGCTTTTCTGTAGGCATATTGCCGGTAAGTTCATCTTTTGCCATAGGACAACCCCCAAAACCCTGTATCGCCCCATCAAAACGTCTACAACCCGCCTCATAAGCAGCATGTACTTTCTCATACCAAGTTGTAGGTGTTGTGTGTAAATGAGCTCCAAACTCAATATCTGGATAAGCAGGAATTAAATTGGAAAAGAGATAATCTATATTCTCAGGGTTAGAAGTCCCTACGGTATCAGATAAAGACAGGATTTTTACGCCTAGTGCACTTAGTCTTTCGGTCCATTTACCTACAATATCTACATTCCAAGGGTCACCATATGGGTTTCCAAAACCCATTGAGATATACACCACCACTTCCTTATCATTAGTATGGGCAAGCTCTAGAATTTCGGTGAGGATATCGACACTTTGTGCAATGGTTTTATGCGTGTTACGCATCTGAAAATTCTCCGAAATAGAAAAAGGATAGCCCAGATAATCAATCATATCGTGTTGTACAGCATCTTTTGCTCCGCGCACATTGGCGACAATAGTAAGAAGCTTACTATATGTTTTAGAAAGGTCGAGCTTAGATAATAGCTCTGCGGTATCTACCATTTGGGGTATCGCCTTGGGAGAAACAAAACTCCCTACATCTATCGTATCAAAACCACAACGCAAGAGGGATTGCACATACTGCAGCTTGGCTTCTGTGGGAATCCAATCTTTTATACCTTGCATCGCATCTCGAGGACACTCTATGATTTTTACTCCTTCTTTCACTGGATAAAAATAGGGTTAATTATGCTTAAGCGAAATTACTCTTTGTAAAATTGTCGGTAGTTGTGAACAAGTATTACAAAAGAATGTAAATAGCAATACCTATAAAAACCGCAATCTGAAGCCATTTTAATACCACTCCTAGTTGGGATTGTTTTCTAATATAAGAGGCTATCACACCTGCTAGCAAAGCAATAGCTCCAAAAACAACAAAGCTCGTCACCATAAAAACACTACCTAATACATAAAACTGCAAAACCGTATCTCCTTCGGGTTGCCATAAAAAAGCAGGAAACAAGGCCAGAAAGAACAACATCACTTTGGGGTTGAGGATATTCATAATGACACCTTGCTTAAAAAGTGCTGTATTCGATTTTCTTTCGGCTTCGTTAGAAAGATTAATGGCACTATCAGCACGATACACTTTGTAGGCGAGATATAATAAATAAACAGCCCCAACGACCTTAATCGCCAGATATACCTTAGGAGAGGCGACGATAAGCGCAGATACTCCAAAAGCAATAAGTGTCGTATGTACGATACATCCGGTAATCAATCCTGCAGTAGTGGCGAGACCTGCTTTAGCACCATTAGTAATACCTTGGGTAAGTACGTAAATGTTATCGGGTCCTGGCGAAAGCGCAAGAAGTATGGTAGCACCTATAAAAGCAAGGATAGATTCTAACATGGTTTACCACTGTCTTTCTTTCCACATAAGGTAAAAACCTATAATTAAGAGCACGCCAGCAGCTCCTACTTTTGCAATTTGTGGTATAAAAGCAGCGAAGTCAGGCTTTAAACTAAAAAGCATTAATCCTGCTGCCGCAAGCAATATTTTATGAGAATTACGCACGAGAAAGTATGGCTTTATTAATATCTTTTATAAGTTGTGGCCCTTCATATACAAAACCAGTATAGAGTTGAACTAGTGAAGCACCCGCATCTAATTTATCTAAGGCATCTTGAGCAGAATGTATGCCACCTACTCCTATTATAGGGAAACTCCCTTTACTTTTTTGAGACAAGTATTGTATGACAGCCGTAGATTTATCTTTCACCGGTAATCCGCTTAGGCCGCCATTCCCTATTTGATCCAATCGCTCGTTAGTCGCTCGTAATCCTTCTCGACTTACAGAAGTATTACTGGCAATTACACCATCAAGACCTGTATTTTGTACCAAATCTACAATCTCATCCAGTTGGCCTTCATTAAGGTCTGGAGCGATTTTAAGCACTATAGGTCGTTGTACGGCAAAAGCCGTATTCGCTTGCTGTACAGCCTGTATTAATTCTTCTAGGTAGTCTTTGTCATTGAGTTTGGCGTGACTAGACACGTTAGGACAACTTACATTAAGCACAAAGTAATCCACTACAGGATGCAAAGCGTTAAAGCACGTCAGATAATCTGCCGTATAATCTTCTGGAGCGGTTTGGGTATTCTTCCCAATGTTTCCGCCTATGAGAATGCCTTTGTTCTTTTTAAGCCGAGTAACCGCCGCATCTACTCCTCCATTATTAAAGCCCATTCTATTAATAAGCCCTTGGTCTTCTTTAAGTCTAAACAGGCGTTTCTTGGGATTCCCTATTTGGGCTTTTGGCGTAAGCGTACCTATCTCAATAAACCCAAAGCCTAATTGGCCGAGTTCATTAAACAGTTTGGCATCCTTGTCAAAACCCGCAGCAAGTCCTACAGGATTTTTAAATTTGAGTCCAAATACTTCTCTTTCTAGCGACGTATCCTTAACCGTACCCATCTTTTTCAAGAGCACTCCAAGTCCTATTTTAAAGAGTCTTCGTATCCAAGAAAAGGTGAAATAATGCACTTTTTCTGGGTCAAAAGAAAAAAGTATTGGCCGTATGAGCAGTTTGTACATATCTAGTGATTGCGGGTATGCAAAAGTACGTAAAAAAGGGTATTTTTATGCTTTCGCGAAAGCGTAATACACAACCTTTAAACCACACGCTATAATGATTAATAAGCAAGACCTCATAGACCGTTTTATAAGTTACGTCACCATCTATACCGAAAGTGACCCAGCAAGTGATACCACGCCAAGTACCGAAAGACAGTGGGATTTGGCTCGCAAACTCGCCAAAGAGCTCGAAGAAATGGGAATGAGTGAGGTCTCGATAGATGATAAGGCGTATGTGATGGCGACATTGCCGTCTAATGTGGAACATAAAGTGCCTGTGATTGGATTTGTATCGCATTTTGACACGACGCCAGATTTTACGGGTAAAGATGTGAAGCCGCAAATTATTGAGAACTATGATGGTAAGGATATCGTGCTTAATGCCGAAGAAAATATCGTGCTATCGCCTTCTTATTTTGAAGATTTAAAACTGTATAAAGGACAAACGCTAATCACCACAGACGGAACGACACTGCTAGGAGCCGATGATAAGGCAGGAATTACAGAGATTATGGAAGCGATGAAATACCTTCTTGCGCATCCAGAGATAAAACACGGGGCGATACGTGTAGGCTTTACTCCTGATGAAGAGATAGGTCGTGGCGCGCATCATTTTGATGTGGCAAAATTTGGCGCAGAATGGGCCTATACTATGGATGGCAGCCAGATAGGCGAACTGGAATATGAGAATTTTAATGCCGCTGGCGCTGTCGTGACTATAGAAGGGAAAATTGTGCATCCTGGATATGCTAAGGGCAAAATGGTAAACAGTATGTACATCGCTACAGATTTTATTAACTCCTTACCCCGATTGGAAACTCCGGAGCATACTGAGGATAGAGAAGGTTTTTTCCATCTATACAGTGTAAAAGGCGGTGTAGATAGCACACAACTGGAATACATCATACGTGACCACGATAAAAACCATTTTGAAGCGCGTAAGGAAATGATGCAAAAACTGGCGGCAGAACTTAACTCTCAGTTAGGCAAAGCACTCGTTTCTGTCGAAATTAAAGACCAGTATTTTAATATGCGTGAGAAAGTAGAACCTGTAATGCATATTGTAGATATCGCCGAAGATGCGATGAAGGCCTTAGATATTAAACCCTTAATAAAACCCATACGCGGTGGAACTGATGGCTCGCAACTTAGTTTTATGGGCTTGCCTTGTCCCAACATTTTTGCTGGCGGACATAATTTTCACGGGAGATATGAGTATGTGCCTGTAGAGAGTATGATAAAAGCCACAGAGGTGATTGTAAAAATTGCGGAGCTTACCGCTGTGAGGTATAGCTAGTTTTTTCTGTTTGACCAATGAGACAAACAATAACAAAATCTGATAAACATTTAGAAATTCTCAATAAGCTAATTGTCAATGGATTTTACACAGGTTATATCGGAGCGGAGAAGTTCGAATTACTCCCAACGCGCTTTCCTAACAATCACAGATTAATAGGAATCATTAATGACAATGGAAATTACGATTTGAAGTTTGATTTTAAATCACCTATGAATATTGCTGTCAAAATAGCGTTGGGACTTGGAATTCTTACCATTATAGTCTCTCTTTTAATGAGTAATTGGATATGCCGGTTACATTGACCATTTTAGGACTAATCGTCTTTGTTAATTTTAAAATTAAAGCAAAAAAAGAAATACATCTTTTGACAGACAGAATCTTGAGATTTGATAAATCGGAATACTAATATTGTAATCTAAACAAAAATATGTTAACGTTATTGCCCTACTGTTGACC
>CAZXMY010000178.1:0-5329 GCA_964641325.1 uncultured Flavobacteriaceae bacterium
TTCTGATACCAATTCTACAGTCCTTAAACGATTAGCAGATGAAGCGCCAGGAACCTTCCACCATAGTCTTAATGTTGCAAATCTAAGTGAAGCGGCAGCAAACGAAATAGGAGCAAATGCGATGCTGGTGCGCGTAGGAGCATTGTATCACGATATAGGTAAAATGGGAAATCCCACCGATTTTACAGAGAACCAAGCCACAGGGATTAATAGCCACGATGACTTATCACCCAAGGAAAGCGCTCGCATAATAATTGACCATGTTATTA
Source organism: uncultured Flavobacteriaceae bacterium (assembly GCA_964641325.1). Lineage (GTDB taxonomy): Bacteria > Bacteroidota > Bacteroidia > Flavobacteriales > Flavobacteriaceae > Dokdonia. The sequence continues at coordinate 270 of CAZXMY010000178.1, forward strand.
ATGGAATTGAAATTGCGAGAAAAAATAAGCTACCAGACCGAGTTATAGACTTTATACGCACACATCACGGTACGAGTACGGTACATTATTTTTATATGAAAGAGAAGGAAAACAATGAAGCTGCACTGCTTAGTGATTTCCAATATCCTGGACCTTTACCTTTTAGTAAAGAGACCGCTATTCTTATGATGGCAGATAGTGTAGAGGCTGCTAGCAAAAGTTTAAAGACACCTACGTCCACCCTTATCGATGCATTTGTGGAGAAGATTATAAAAAAACAAATGGACGAAGGACAGTATCTCAATGCAGATATTACCTTTAAAGAAATTCAGAAAATAAAGAAGGTACTTAAGAAAAAGCTTAACAATATGTATCACCTTAGGATTGAATATCCAGAATAGGAGTATTACGCTTTAATGGTTTGCACTTACATAGGTTTTTGAAGGTTGGCTTTCCTGCCTTTGCCGGCAGGCAGGCGCGAAAGCAAACCATAGGCGCCACATCTTCTCTTTATCGTAATGCCGGATAAGCCTCTGGGTCTACTTCGTGCATCATCGCATATATTTTTTCAAAAATATCTTCGGCTGAAGGTTTTGAGAAATAATCACCATCTGTTCCATAAGCCGGACGATGAGATTTTGCTGCAAGCGTTTGCGGTTTACTATCTAAATACTGATATGCGTTTTGTTCTTCAAGTATTTTTTGCAACAAATAGGCACTAGCTCCTCCAGGCATATCTTCATCTACAACAAGTAGTCTATTGGTTTTCTGAACACTTTTTACAACATCATGATTAAGGTCAAAAGGGAGTAAGGATTGGGCATCTATAACTTCTATATTAATCCCAACAGCCATAAGTTCTTGCGCTACTTCTTGAACGATGCGCAAGGTACTGCCGTAGGACAAGACGGTAATATCTGTTCCTTCTTTTACGGTTTCTACAAGGCCTATAGGTGTTTTGTATTCCCCTGGATTAGCAGGAAGAGACTCTTTAAGACGATACCCGTTAAGGCACTCTACAACTAGTGCAGGTTCATCACTATCTAATAAAGTGTTATAAAATCCAGCGGCCTTGGTCATATTGCGCGGCGTTAATATGTACATTCCTCTTAGAAGATGTATAAGCGCTCCCATTTGTGAACCACTATGCCATATTCCTTCTAATCTATGTCCTCTAGTACGCACAATTAAAGGCGCTTTTTGTTTTCCGTGAGTTCTATATCTTAGACTCGCCAAATCATCACTTAAGATTTGCACTGCATAAAGGATATAATCTAAGTATTGTATCTCTGCAATAGGACGTAGTCCTCTCATCGCCATTCCTATGCCTTGTCCTATAATGGTAGCTTCTCGTATTCCGGTATCTGCAACTCGCAAGACCCCATATTTCTCTTGTAATCCTTCTAATCCTTGATTTACATCTCCTATAGTGCCTGCATCTTCGCCAAAAATTAATACCTCAGGATGATTATCTAATATGGCATTAAAGTTTTCTCTTAATACCACACGGCCATCTACAGTTTCTTCTGTATATGTAGGTAACACTTCTGGAACAGCCGTTGCTACAGATTGTGTTTCACTATATAAGTGTGCGCTGTAATCGGGTTGAGTTTTTTGAATATAATGGTCTACCCACTGTTTAAGGGCTTCTTTTTCTGGTAAATCTTCGCTTAAAGAATAACGTAATGCTTTGCGCGCAGCTTTAAGGGAATCACTTTTAAAAGGTTCTTTATTATCTTCTAGTGCTGCTATTAATGGCGCAATAAAATTTCCATTAGTAGACATTTCACTTAAAGCCTTAAGTAGGGTAATTACTTGCTGTTTTCCTTCTTGAATAGGTTTTGAAAAGGCGCTCCACGCCATTTTCTTGCCGTCACGCACTTCTTTTTTAATGCTTTTATCTATGGCATCTAGTTCTTCTTGAGTTGCCATTCCTTGGCTAATGAGCCATTCTTTGAATTTTAGATTACAATCGTTCTCCCTTTCCCAAGTAAGGCGAGCTTCATCTTTATATCGTTCATGGGAACCAGAGGTAGAGTGTCCTTGTGGTTGCGTAAGTTCTGTAACGTGAACGATTACTGGTACGTGCTCTGTACGAGCAATAGTTCCAGCACGCTCATAGGTATCTACAAGGGCAGGATAATCCCATCCTTTTACTTCCAGAATTTCATATCCCTTATCTTCTTCATCCCGCTGGAAACCACTTAATATTTTTGAGATACTTTCCTTTGTAGTTTGGTGTTTTGCATGAACAGATATGCCATATTCATCATCCCAAACACTTATAACCATAGGTACTTGAAGTACACCTGCGGCGTTTATGGTTTCAAAAAACAGGCCTTCACTGGTACTCGCATTTCCTATCGTTCCCCAAGCAACTTCATCGCCATTATTTGAAAAATTATCTGTAGGTATATGAGGTACATTTCTGTAAATCTGTGAGGCTTGTGCTAGCCCTAATAATCGTGGCATTTGTCCTGCGGTAGGCGAAATATCTGCACTTGAATTCTTTTGTTGGGTTAAGTTTTTCCAATTGCCCTGCTCATCTAGGCTATGTGTACTAAAATGACCTCCCATTTGTTTACCCGCACTCATAGGGTCGTGCGCTATATCTGTGTGGGCATATAAACCTGAGAAAAACTGTGAGATAGAAAGCTTATTAATTGCCATCATAAAGGTTTGATCTCTATAATATCCTGACCTAAAATCTCCATCTTTAAAAGCACGTGCCCAGGCAAGTTGAGGTAATTCTTTGCCATCTCCAAAAATTCCAAATTTGGCTTTTCCTGTAAGCACTTCACGTCTGCCTAATAGACTACATTCTCTACTGGTTACTGCAGTTCTATAATCTCGAAGAACACTGGTTTTGAAGTCTTCAAAGGATAGTGCCGTTTTTGTAGAAGGTGTAGAATCCATATGACTGATGTAATTTATAGCTACAAAAGTACTGAATTTAAGGCAATTTTAAGGGATGAGTAAATGCTAAAATTTTGACAAAAAACAAGTGATTTGTTATAATTATTAAAGAATAATTAGAATATATAGATTTTAGGCAATTTAATTAAGAATATTTCAACGAAACTTCTTTTTTAGTTACAAAACATATCTGTACGACCTTGTGTTCCCAATATCGAGACATCTTGAGTTTGTGCTCCTTCTTGCAGGCGAGGCAGTTTCGCGAAAGCTAAACCCATATTCACGAAGTAGAAAATAAAACGAATTGTTTTAGTACCACCTACGAGTAAAGAGTCGAATAACAGTATCAATGCTAAATTGCACTTGAAATCGAATACGTTCTTCATAGCGCGGCTGTCCGAGTTCAAAACCGGCACTACTATATACAGGAAAGAATAGTTCAAAAAAGTCGTCTAGAAGGGCAACTTGAACACCCGTGTCATATACAAATCTTGGATCTGTATCTACGCTCTTAATTAACCCTACATCCCCATAAGCGTATATATATTTCCAGATTGTTGTACTGGCGTTTGTGGTTGCTATCCATTGATTTGCAAAGGGATCACGTAATCTTGATTTAAATCCACCTTCGGCGATAATAATTTGCTGGCTTGCCAATCCAGAATCGTCAGAGCGTGCTAAATAGTCAAAATCAAAGAGATAATCTGTAGGTCGATCTAATGCAAAACTAAAAAAATCTCCTGTATCACGAGTATTATTGTATAAAAACGAGCCTGCATAAAATCGTAAATTGAGCTGGCGATTATTAAGGTATAAATGCCTGTAGAAGGCAGTAGCACTTATTTTTCCGAAATTTCTAGCAAATTGTATATCGGTATTCCAATTAAAGGTATTTACAATACCTGGATTACGTTGTGTATACCTCACATTAAAAACGTCGTAATTAGGTTGCTCTAATTGGTTAGGGTTTTCATCTCTGTTTACACTTAAAAAACGAGTTGTGAGACTTTGTCTTTTATCAGACCTTAAATCCTCTGGTCGCCAAGTAAAGTTTAAAAATGGAGCTACACGCCTAAAGAAAAGCCCTTCGGCAAATGAGAAGGTGTTTCCAGAAATCCCGTAACGTATAGAAAAGAGTTTACCCTGTTCTATATTGTGTGTATAAGATACAGACGCATTACCTACGAGCGCCCTCGATCGCAAACCCAATTGCGGCTCAATTCTATATCTAAAACCTTTTGCCAATACCGTACTATTGTATGCCTTTATACCGGGTGTAAACCCATCATAGACATTAAAATCAAGAACAGGTTGAAAGAAAACTTGACTTTTTTCAGGATTTTCAAAATCCTGAAAAAATTTAAACTGCAAAGGCTTGTCAAAACCTAATAGCGCTTTAGGATTTTTATAATTGTCTCGCAGATTATATTCTGGTATGACTTTGTCATAATTTAAAACCAATCTATCTACGCTATCTTTATCGTAATAGATGGATGCAGTATCTACAACATTTTCTACCCATCTTTTGGAAACCAGACTATCATTCTTAAAACCAAAAACGGAAATAGGCATGCGGTTCTTTCTTTTATTTTTTAGAACAATCTGCAAGGAGTCTCCTGTAACTTTAGATTTTTTAATAGTGAAATCTATTTTTTGTCTTGTGGTAAGATATTCTTCTAGAAACCAATCTATGTCTTTGTCTGTATTTTCTTTAAGATAATTAATAAAATCATGAGAGGTAGTAAGTTTAAGTGCTCTATCTCTGTAAAAATCTTTAATGGTTTTTTGAAGTTTATCTTGTCCAATAAATTCACCTAGATAGTTAAGCCCAATCCCACTTTTATATGCATTTGCTATATTTTTATTAAACTTAATTAAGGAATCATAGGGAGTAGTTAGAGCTTGGTCTAGATTAAGCCTAGCCATATTCATATACTGTATGCTAAACTGCTCTGTGTAATCAATTTTTGATGCATAAAATTGCCGTGCAAGCCAGTATTTATTTAGATTTCCTACAACTGTTAAGTCTGGATAATAAGAGTCTAAATAGTTTTTAAGAAGATATATCTTGATACCATCACTAGCCCATCTATAATTTCTTGGGTTTATTATATTCGTATTATTTACATACATGTTAATAATTG
>CAZXMY010000179.1:0-5323 GCA_964641325.1 uncultured Flavobacteriaceae bacterium
ATTTATTATTAAACCCTATGGATTGCATAGAGGATTGAAACCCGTGCAGTAAATGCAACATAAGTAATATAAATGCAATCACATATACACCTACTCTCCAAGGTTGTTCAAATTTATGTATGGTCTCTGCATAATATCGTGTGGAGTCTCCCACTTCTGCAGTATGGTTCTCCACATATTTATGTATAAGTTCTGGTATAAAGAAATCGTAAAAATGCAATCCTAAAAAAGCTAGTATCACAAGCCCCGTGTATATCATATTACGTGACATCCAAGTGGCATTTGCGCTACCTCTATAAGAAACATACTTTACGGGTCTAGATTTTCTATTTTGAAGTTCTAATCGTATCCCCATAATAAAATGAAAAACCACTCCAAAAATCAACAGAGGCTGCAACCCAAATTGAACTAAAGGATTTGTCCCCATAAAATGAGATACCGCATTGTGTGTTTCTTCAGAAAAAACTGAAAGTATGTTAATTGCAAAATGTTGTGTTAGAAAAACAACCAGAAAGAGGCCAGAAAGTGCCATTGCCACTTTCCTACCTATTGAAGATTTTAATAATCCGCTCATGAAATTTAAGTTTGGAATAATCCCTACGAAAATACGGCGCAAACGTTTTTTTAACAAGCTTTAGGGTGATTAATCCTGCTTATTTAGAATGGATTTAAGCTTGAGCCTTCCCTCGTATTGTTAGCTATACTATCAACTCGACAACTTAGAGGATGTTCATAGATCTTCAATACGTTCAGCTCTTGACAAAGAAAAGATAAGTCAAGTATTCTGATCGCTTAAAAGGCTAACTATTTTATAATGTCGTTTATTCATTTTGAATACAAAAACAAACTTTTTTAAGCCACTTTTAAAAGTTAATTTATTAAATAAAGTTTCATGATTTTTGTAAAAATTTGCTCAATACATTAGAAAAAATACTAAATTGCGTACAGTAACTAATTATAAATCAATCATTATGAAAAAAATTACACTTTTAGCTTCTACGCTAATTATTTCTTTTTTATCATCAGAATTACGTGCTCAAAGCATGGAAACTGTTGATGTCATAAGCCCGAATGTGATCACAGAAGGAACGCCGGCAATAGCTCAGGAAAGATCTGCAAGCACACTTCTTTTTGACAACGGCTCACATTTTAATCAAGCGGGTGCTCCTAATCTTAGTATTTTGGAAAGTAATACGCTTGGACTTACCTCTCTAGGACTTGCTGTAGCTACTAATCAAGGTTTTACTATTGCCGATGATTTTACACTAGCAGTTGAATCCATGATTGAATCTGTTGATCTTTATGGATATCAAACGGGAGCACCCACAACACCCGCTACTATTAACACGGTATTTATTCAGATATGGGATGGCAATCCAAGTGACCCTGCATCATCTGTGATTTATGGAGACCTGACAACGAATCGTTTTGATATTGCAGAATTTTCAGAAACTTTTAGAGTTGCAGAAGACGATTTAGGAGGTACTGCACGAGCAATCTATAGAGTCACTGCACTTACTCCAGACCTAATTCTAGCTGAAGGAACTTACTGGATAGAATGGCAATATGAAGGGGATCCAACATTTAGCGGTCCTTGGCAGCCGCCAGTAGTAGGAGCTTTGGGTGACCTACCATCTGGTAATGCTCAACAATCAAATGCTGGAGTTTTTGGTCCTGCCGCAGATGGAGCAACAGGTAGCCCTTTTGATTTTCCTTTTCAGATATATGGAGAAGAAAATCTTAGCGTAGATGATAATCAACTAATCAATACGGTTACTTTATTACCTAACCCGGCTATAGACGTTATAACAATTTCGAACGCAACTTTTAATTTAAATCGTTTTGAAATTTATAATATAGATGGAAAACTAGTTAGAAATAATACAATTAACGCTACATCTACTAGTGTAGATATTGCTTCCTTAGCTAAAGGAATTTACTTGGTGAAAATTTACGCAGAACAAGGTGTGATTACCAAAAAATTACTGAAAGCGTAATTCGCATTTTATAAAATCTAGCTAATTGAATGAATTCAATTAGCTAGATTTAAATTTTTTACTGCAAATAAATAGTTAAGAGATTAGACCGCTACTTTACCTCTAAGATTGTAGTAGCCGCTTGCGTATTTCCGCCACCGCCGTCTAAAACAAGAGTATACATTCCTTTAGGCAAGTAGTATTTTCCATTTTTGGCTTTCTGGATATTCAATTCGCTGTTGGATTTTTCTAGTGCTTTTTTCCCTTTTTCGGTCATTGTGAGATCATAAGCAATAACTCCCAATCCCTTGCTTGGCATCACAGGAATCCGTTGCAACTCCTTACCACTACTATCTTTTACCAGAAGAGAAAATTTACCTGCATAATCCATAAAATATGGAACTTCTACAGTAGGCTCAAAGGCATCTTGCCACATGCTAAAACTGTTACCCCATCGTCGCGAACTCCTAACAGAAGCCACTTCAAAAAGCTGTACGCTCTTTCCCTTCTCCATAGCTTGTAAAGCACTAAGATCTGTTCTATAAATGCTGCGGCCGTGAGTGCCTATTAGCAAATGATTTTCTCTTTTCTGTATTTTCATATCGTGCACGGCAACGGCTGGTAGACCTTTGGCGAAAGCCTCATACGTATTGCCTCCATTCATACTCGCATACGCACCATTGTCTGTTCCTACATATAAAATAGCATCCTTTTTAGGGTCTTCTACAATCACATTTACCGGAGACATTGGGATATTGGCTGAAATATTTTTCCAGCTAGCTCCATAATTATCGGAGCTATACACATACACCTTAAAATCATCCCATCTGTATCCATTAAGGGTAACATACACACGTTCTTTTTTATGCTCGCTAGCCACCACGCGACTTACCCATAAATCTTGCGGTAAGCCCGCACTTATATCTATCCAATCACCGCCTCCATTTTTAGTTACATATACCTTGCCGTCATCACTTCCTGTATATATAAGCCCAAACTCAAAAGGCGACTCGCTAATTGTGGTTATGGTACCATAGGCTACATTCCCTTCTTTAGACCCTTTTGTTAAATCGGGACTAATCGCTTGCCAATCATCTCCTTGGTTCATAGATCGCATTAATTTGTTTCCTCCTAAATAAAGGATGTCCTGATTATGAGAACTCAACAAAATAGGGGTTTGCCAGTTAAATCGATACGGTTTTTCTCCCAGCTCATGCTTAATATTGAGACGTTGCGTTTCTTCCGTTGTCCTGTTAATTCTAAAGTAGTTCCCAAACTGAAATCCCGTGTATACTATATTATGATCTCTATTATCTACCTGTACTTGCATACCGTCACCTCCCATAATACTTTCCCAAGGATACTGCCCACTTTGATGCCAGCTTTTATTTTCTGGAGCATCATTAGCACCTACCCAAACCCCATTATCTTGCAATCCTCCATATACATTATAGGGCACCTCATTATCTACTTGTATGCTATAAAATTGACCAAGACTCTCACTATTAGATTTCGTCCAATTTTCTCCATCATCATACGTAATGTTTACACCTCCATCATTTCCGTTAATAAGATGTTTTTCGTTTTTAGGATTAACCCACAAAGCATGGTGATCTGAGTGTACGTTCTCTGCACTTATGCTGGTAAAGGTTTTACCGCCGTCTTTGGACTTTATAATAGGCACTCCATAAATATATATATCTTGGTCGTCTTGAGGATTTACATTTATTTCTCCAAAGTAATACCCATAACTATAGTATAAATCATCTATATAGCCTTCGTGGGTCTTCTTCCAAGATTTCCCACCATCATCAGATCTATAAACCTCTGCTCCGGTTACCGGTGTATCAAAAAGTTGTGTGTTTGCGGTTTCCAGATAGGTTGCAAGATCAGCAGGTTTGACATCCCCTTGGCGCACCATGTCTTTAACATTCTCAGCACGATACTTTTCTTGAAAGCCATTCTGTTTTAGATAACCATTAAGCTTTTTGTTATCTAAAGCTAAGAAAGCATCACGAGACATCGTTTTAAAATCATCTTTAGTTAAACCTCCAGAACGATTCCCTTTTTTAGTATCTGCCTTACGGCGAAACTGACTGTCGTGAACGGCATATACCGTATTCTCATTATACACGGCAAGACCTATACGACCTACTCCGTCTCCAGCGATAAAACTATCTAACTTCTCCCAATTATCTCCACCATCTGTGCTTTTATACACTCCAGATCCATTACCTGCACCTTCAAAATGCCAAGCCTTACGATCTTTATCCCAAGCCGAAGCATACATCAGATTAAAATTACTAGGATTATGATCTATATCTATAATCCCACTTTCTGAATTTACAAACAAGGTTTGCTGCCATGTCTTTCCACCGTCTTTTGTTTTATAAACACCACGTTCGGTATTACTAGAATATAAGTGACCTACCACACCTACGACTACCTCATCTGGATTGCTGGGGTTAATTAATATCCTACCTATATGATGCGAATCTGGCAAGCCAACATTTTGCCAAGAGGCACCTTTATCTGTAGATTTTAAAATACCAATACCTGCATAACTCGATCGCGACGCATTGTTTTCTCCGGTGCCTACCCAGATTGCACCCGTTTTCCAATCTACGGTTACTTCGCCTACATTTTGCGTAGGCGCATTATCCATCACTGGAGTAAACGTAGTCCCGTTATTATGCGTATACCAGAGGCCGCCGCTGGCATATCCTACATAAAATTCAGAAGGTTTATCTGGATTTACTGCAAGATCAACCACACGACCACTCATTACCGAAGGTCCTATGTTTTCAAAAGGAAGATTTTTTATAAGGGATTGTTCGATCCCTGTTTCTTTGGCTTGCACAGCCAGTTGTAACTGCTCAGACGAGGTTGCGGGTTGTTGTGCATACGCTTTCGCGAAAGCTAAAACAGCAACACCTACACTTAGGAGAATTCTTGATTTCATTTTGGTTGAATGTTTTGGTGGCTTGAAAATACGTAGAACTAGAGTTCTTGCCAAATGGTTGATAGAAGTTTAACAAGCAATACTGAATGTGTCTAGTATTCAATCCAATAATATAACACTATAGCCTTCTCAATCTTATGACCGATTTTTCCAAAATGCACTAGACTTAATTTCCTATCAAAGCACAAGCTCGGGCATAGCTAATTTCATTGAACCCAATATGCTCTCAAGCCCTTTTTTTTTATCAAAGTATACTACACTTAATTTTTGGTCTATTTGCATTAAGAAAACGTCAAAGTTTTTATTTTTTACAGGGGTAAAATTGGGTTGATTTTGAGGTTTACACCAAAAACGTTCATAGATAGGCGCACTATCATCACTAGCT
>CAZXMY010000180.1:0-5257 GCA_964641325.1 uncultured Flavobacteriaceae bacterium
GTATTAAATCCATCACCTTCTATTCCTTTATCGTGTATTTGTCTGTGCTCGATATAAACATTCGTTAAGTTACCCGTATATCCTTCTGTCCAATCTACAGAATCATCTTGCGCTCCTATTACAGATACATATGAAGCATCTACGGTACCTCCAAAAAATTCAACACCGTCATCTGCTCCTTCAAAGGCTTGAATAAACTCGATAGTCGTTCCATTGCCCACAGCATAAAAGGAAAAACCGTTATTCTCCGATGCAGCATCTGCAGCACCTCCAGAAAATTCTATACGAACGTAACGTATGATTCCAGAACTATCATTGGCATCACTACCTCCATAAGGTAATCCTCCTATTTCTGAAGTAGATGTTACATCACCTCCTACTACTGAGTTTATAGGTGCTCTACCTAATATGATTAGTCCTCCCCAATCTCCAGGATTTGGAGTTGCTGTAGCTGCTGTAAAAACAATCGGATTTGCTGCGGTACCTTCTGCATTAATAGTTCCGTCTTGTAAAACGGCAATAAATACATCAGATCCAGTTATTGCTCTTACAACCACGCCTGGTTCTACCGTAAGGGTAACACCAGCTGGTACGATTAAAGCTGTTTCTAATAGATAGTCTGTTCCTGTTGTTAAGGTTAAGTCCTCAGTAAGCGTGCCACCCAAAGGAATTCCAAACCCTCCAGATCCACCACCACCATCTATTGTTACATCTACCGTGTCATCTGCCGCACATCCTACAAATAGGATAGCTGCTGTAAAAAGACCTAAAAGAAATTGAGTTACTTTCATTGTTTTTGTGTTTTTAAAAATTAATTGTTCGATTAATGATTGATTTAGAAGGAATATTTAAATTGTAAGGAGATATTAACCCCTCTTTTGTAGCTTGATAATGCAAACTCTTCTGCTATAAACTGCGAATTTCCGTTTTGGTCAATTACTTCTCTAACAGGAATATTTAATTGACTCGCAACACTTTCTCCTATGTTTGCGTTTTCTCGTACACGCTCTATCGTTGGGTTTAATAGATTTTTAATACTTGCATTAATTTCAAATTTTTCAGTGACTTTGTTTTTCCAAACAAAATCTAAAGTAGGTACCGCTTTTTCAACAATATTGCCCAATTGTCCTGATCCTAAAGCGTCAATACGATCTGAGAAATACGAGAAGACTAGGTTTGCTTTAGGTTGATACTTTCCAAAAGTAGGAGAGTAGCTTACATCTGCATTAATTAATAATGGTGATGCGCCTTGTAGCTCATCTGAGTCTCTATTAAAGTTTGTATTAAAAGTGCCTGATACGGTCTGAAGATCTTGTCTTGTAGACGTATAGGTTACATTTAATCCTGCAGCAAGTAATTTATTTTCTTCTTCATCTTGTAGTAGGGTTTTACGTCCTTCTAATTCAATTCCAAAAATTTCGGCTTTATCACCTGTTCTAAAGAATCGTTGTGTTCCCGTAGCATCATTTGCAGAGACTAAGTTTACAGGGTCATTAATTACTTTGGCGAAAGCCCCAAGAGAAAGAATCTCTCCTCGATCTAGAAACCACTCGTACTTCGCATCAAAATTAAGGATGGTAGAAAAGGCAGGGTCGTTTAATAAATCAGGATTACCTCCTACACGATCGGTTACATTCTCATATACAAAAGGTGCTACCTCTTTAAATTCTGGATTAGATACGGTTCTACTTGCAGAAAAACGAAGGTTTTGATCTTCGGTTAAGGCATACTTTACATTTATACTAGGTAGTATAAAGGTTTCTGTTGCTTCGTTGCTTCCTGGGTTGTTAAAAGCAAGGTTGATTACATTGTACTCGATCTCTTGATTAAAGGCTTCCACACGAAGACCTGGTACAATGGTTAACTTATCACCTACTTTGTAGGTAGCGTCTGCATAAAGAGCGTGCACGTCTAACTGTCCCGAATAGGTGTTTTCTAATTCTCCGGGTACGTTGGTTGTGCCTAATCCGGGAAGAGCTCTAAAGACTCTCGTATTAAAAACAGTTCCTAGATTTTCTAAGGTAAAAACATCATTAAGATTATTAGGATCCTCTACTTCTGTCCCAGGATTAATAATGTCATAACCAAAACGCTGGTTGTCAAAATCTCTTTGTTTAGAACGGCCATTGTATCCAAAATTAAATGAGAGCTCTTCAGACTTTTCATAACTCACATTAGCACGTGCATTAAACTCGCTGTCATCTATATTTTGAAAATAACGCTGGTTATCAAAAACGACTTGACTAAAAAAGATAGGATTAGAATTAGGGTCATTATCTAGTGCCAGATCAAATTGTTCTAAAGCGATACGCTTTCTGTCGGGCTGGCGAGCCAGTACTTTATTGTATCCAACGCCATAGTCTACTTTTACTTTGTCATTAACACGGCTGGTTCCGTTAAGCTGATTTACATAAATCATATCCTGCTCAAACTGCACGTTTTGGGTAAAGAACCCAAAGTCATCCTCATCTGCTACAGTACCTCTAAAAAAGCCATTACCGTCTATTCCAAAACGACCTACCTCATCTGTAGCGTCATTAATAAATAGCGAATTGAATTTGATTTTGTGATCGCCATTAATTCTATATACGACATTTGCCATAGCCGTTGTGGTACGACTAAACTCAAATTCTTCGGCATCTTCAAATATGGTATTTGCAGCCCCAGTAACATTAGCTTGTTGTCCTCTTCTGTACTCAAAATTACTCCCAAAAGAAGTGGTTGCAAATACACTAAGACGAGACTCTTCACCTATATCCCAAGATTTCCCTCCAGCGATGCTTCCAGATAACCCAGTATTAGAGTCTGAAGAAATGGGGTCTACTCCGTGAGATAAAATGACCGCAAAAGGATCATTGCGAAATCTGTTATAGAACCCAAAATATCCGGTTCCTTCACTCTTTATAAAATCTTCTCCAACGGCATTAGAGTTAAAAGAAGACCCTAAGTCTACATCCAGAAAGAAATCTCCTGTATATTCTTTTGCGGTAATATCTACATTTCCAGCAGCAAAGTCTCCATAAAAATTAGCCCCATACGTTTTGCTTATGCTTACATTCTGGATAACATCAGAAGAGAACAGGGCGAGATCCATATTCTTTTTCTCAACATTATTGGCGGGTAATGAAAGACCATTATAGGTTGTATTAAGATATCTGTCTCCCAGACCTCTCACATATACATTACCACCACCTTCTTGTTTAGAAACTCCTGCTATTTTAGAAACTGCTCCTGCTGCATTACTAATGGCTTTACGCGCCAACTCCACAGAACCAATACTTTCTTTAATCACCGTTGCTTTTTTCTGGTCAAGAAGTAATGCCGCTTCTGTTTCTTTGCGAGCAGTCGTTTGTATAATAACTTCATCTAAGGCAGCAGCATTTGCTCCAAGAGATGTGTTAAGAGGAGTATCTGTATCTGCAGTAACAATTACTCCTGCAATTTCTTTAGTCTCATATCCTACAAAAGAGAATTCTATGGTGTAGGTTCCTGGAGCCACGTTTGTAATGATGTAGTTCCCATCAAAATCTGAGGTGGTTCCTTGTGTCGTACCTTTTATAATAATATTTGCAAAAGGTAAAGGTTGTCCTTGAGCTTCTCCATCTTGAAGATTACCAGAAATTGAACCCGATTGTGCATGTAATACTATACTACAAAGTATGAATGCGAAAAGAAAAAATTGTTTCATTAATTGATTTTTAAATCTGCTGCAAATATCCTCTGCAAATTCTTCTACACAGTTACGCTAATGTTATTGTTGCTTTAGTATGTTGTAAGGTTTGTGTTACGCTAATGTTAAGGTGCAGTACTATCACGTTTTCGTAGGGTATTTAAGAGTCTAAAAATTTGTGTAGGTACGCTTTCGCGAAAGCATAACAACACTTATCTTGTACTTTTTTATCAAAAATCAGTAAAGGCAATGATGCAATGGGAACAGCTTCTATCTCTTAAAAGACAGGGAGATACAAACAAGCGTTTGCGAAAAGAACAGGACGAAACTCGGTTAGGATTTGAAGTAGATTTTGATCGTATCATTTTTTCTAGTGCTTTTAGAAGTTTGCAAGATAAAACTCAGGTGATCCCTTTGTCCAAAACAGATTTTGTGCACACACGTCTCACCCATAGTCTTGAGGTTGCAGTTGTTGGGCGCTCATTAGGAAGACAAGTAGGGAAACATATTTTAGAAAAATACCCACATCTAGCCGAAGTACATGGGTATCATTTTAATGACTTTGGTGCTATTGTGGCTGCAGCTTCCTTAGCTCACGATATAGGTAATCCACCTTTTGGACATAGTGGTGAGAAAGCCATAGGAGAGTATTTTAAGAATGGTAATGGTAAAAAGTTTGCGACTGAGTTAAGTCCTAAAGAATATGAAGATCTTTGCGCTTTTGAGGGTAATGCAAACGGCTTTAAAGTACTAACAGAATCGCATCCAGGAGCAGATGGAGGTCTCAGACTGTCTTATGCAACGCTAGGTGCCTTTATGAAATACCCTAAAGAATCTCTTCCTGCGAAACCTACATCCCATATTGCCGATAAGAAATATGGTTTTTTCCAAAGCGACAAAGCGGCTTTTCAGGAAGTCGCAGAGGAACTAGGTCTTATACAAACCCGAAAAGGAAAAGATATAAGTTATGCACGTCATCCCCTTACCTTTTTAGTAGAAGCAGCAGATGATATTTGTTATACCATTATAGATTTTGAGGATGGTATTAATCTAGGTCTTATTTCTGAAGACTACGCCCTAGAGTATATGGTAAAATTGGTGCCCTCTATTAATACCAAAAAATACTACCAGCTTACGACTAAGGCTGCTCGTGTCGGATATTTAAGAGCACTAGCTATTGGTACTCTTATAGAAGATGCGGTACGGATCTTTATGGAGAATGAAGAGGCTATTCTTGAGGGCGCTTTCGCGAAAGCGCTATTGGACAAATCTAAATACGAAGCTCAAATCCAAGATATACTAAAGATTAGTATCTCAAATATCTACCAAAGTCAAGAAGTAATTGAAAAGGAAATAGCTGGTTATGAAATACTTACAACTTTGTTAGACGTGCGTTGTAAGGCGTTAAAGGAAAATGCGACTCATTACGATAAACTTATATTGAAAATCTTTAGTGATTATCAAGAAGGTAGAAATAATGAATTAGGAAAGCTTTATAGCATACTCCTACATATTTGCAACCAGATTTCCCTTATGACAGACGGACAATCTTTGCGATTATTTCAAAAAATTAAAACAATTTTTTTT
>CAZXMY010000181.1:0-5253 GCA_964641325.1 uncultured Flavobacteriaceae bacterium
CCTCTAGTGGAGAAAAATCGCGAGTGCCTTTAGGTATGGAAGGTTTTTGAGCCATATTTTGTTAGTTGTTAGCGTTTAGCTTTTAGCCTTTAGCTCTTAGTTTTACGGATTAGCCGTTTATTTATGTTTAATCCTTTGTATTCAACTTCGATTGCAAAACGCAAATATCTTAAAAATGCAGTCGAGAGCGAAATAATTTGAACGTATTGGTAACTTTTTCGTCATTAGATAGTCTTATTCTAAAATCATAAAAGCCATAGCCATGAAAAAAATACTATTTATTGCAGGATTCCTACTTTGTACGGTTTCCTGTTTTGCTCAGAAAGTCACTGGAGATTGGTATGGTAATTTAGAAGTGCAGCCAGGAGTGACCTTGCCTTTAGTTCTTCATGTTTCTGAAACCAACGGTGCCTATAGTGCTACCTTAGACAGCCCAAAGCAAGGAGCCTTCGGCATTCCTGTAACAACTACTACCTATGAAAACAGCGTACTTTCTATTAGCCTTAGTACAATGGGACTACAATATACTGGAACCCTTAAAAGTGATGCCCTTGTAGAAGGAACATTTACGCAAGGGCCCCTTACTATGCCTTTAACACTGGGACGAGAAGCCAACGAAGGGGCCGCTCTTAAACGACCGCAAGAACCTAAAGCTCCTTTTCCTTATACCGAGGAAGAAGTTAGCTTTGATAATACTGCAGCTGGTATTACCCTTGCCGCTACCCTAACCATGCCTAACACTACAGCAGGAGAAAAGAATACATTTCCAGCAGTCATTTTAATTTCTGGTTCTGGGCCTCAAGATCGCAATGAAGAATTGATGGGACACAAACCCTTTCTTGTACTAGCAGATCACCTAACTCGCAATGGCTTTGCTGTCTTACGATATGACGATCGCGGTACTGCAAAATCTACAGGAGATTATAGCACGGCAACCAGTGCCGATTTTGCCACAGATGCCCAAGCTGCTTTTGACTATTTGCTTAGCCGTGAAGATATTGATACAAAAAACATAGGTTATGCTGGACATAGTGAAGGTGGATTTATAGCGCCAATGGTGGCTGCAAAAAATAAAAACGTAGCCTTCCTTGCCCTTCTTGCAGGCGTAGGACAAGAAGGTGCTGAAATTCTTACCGAACAATCATACCTCATTGCCAAAGCGCAAGGAGCAAATGAAGAAGTACTGCGTAAGAGTCAAATTGTGAGTATGAAAATATTTGATTTATTAAAAGAGCACTCAGGGAATCGAGAACTTATGCAATCTGAACTGAAGAGCTATTTAACAAATGCTCTAGAAGATAATCCCGAAATGATTCCGCAAGGCACAACCATAGCACAATTTGTAGATCAACGCGTAAACACGTTTACAAGTCCATGGTTTCAATATTTCATTTTAACAAACCCTGCACAGTTTCTTGAAAAAGTGTCCTGTCCCGTGCTTGCCATTAATGGTTCTATGGATTTACAAGTTCCAGCAAAAGCAAATCTAAGTGCCATTGATAAATTTGTTAAAAAAGGCGGAAATACAGATGTCACTACCGTAGAAATTCCTAATTTGAACCATCTCTTTCAACATGCAGAAACAGGCAACCCTGCCGAGTATGGATCGATAGAAGAAACCTTTGCTCCAGAAGCTTTAGAAATTATTAGTAACTGGCTTAAGGAAAAAACGAAATAATGATGCGTATGCTTTCGCGAAAGCATACTATTTTATAGATAACACACTATGTTTTCACTCTTTAGAGAAAATCTTCGTATCGCTTTTGATAGTATTAAAAGTCAGCTATTGCGTACGATTCTTACCGTATGTATTATCGCCATAGGTATTATGGCACTTGTAGGTATTTTAAGCCTTGTAAATGCCTTAGAGAATACCATAAGTAGCGATTTTGCCTCTATGGGAAGTAACACCTTTAACCTACAGCGTTATGAGTTTACCACACAAAATCGAGGTGAACGCCAAGTTATCAATCCTGTAATTGGATATAGACAGGTGAAAGAATTTAATGATTCTTACGAGTTTCCTACATCGAGAACTGCCGTTTCTTTTACGGGTACACGAGGTGCAGAAGTTAAATATGAAAATGAAAAAACAGATCCTGAAGTTACCGTATTAGGAGTTAATGAAAATTTTCTTCAGAATTCTGGACTTACTATAGACAATGGACGCAATTTTACCAACTTTGATATTGCTAACAACACCCGTGTATGCATTCTAGGTAGTGATTTTACCAAGAATCTTTTTAAAGATGATAATCCTATAGGAAAAACAATAAGCATACGTGGTACAAAATTTCAGGTGATATCTATTCTGGAAGAAAAGGGTGCTACTTTTGGTAACAATCAGGATTTGAGGGTTTTAATCCCCATACAAGTAGCACGTACGATGTTTACACAAGCTAACATTAACTATAATGTAAGTGTTATGGTAGACGATGCAGAGTTTATGGATGCAGCACAGGAAGAGGCTATATTAATGTTTAGAAATATACGTGGTTTAACGCCAGTGCAAGAAAATAATTTTGGGATAGGACGCAGCGACGATTTAATTAATCAAATTTCTGAAATAACAGGTACCCTAGGTTTTGCCGCTTGGATTATTAGTATCATCACCATTTTTGGGAGTTGTATTGCGCTTATGAATATTATGTTGGTTTCTGTTACAGAACGTACGCGTGAGATTGGTGTACGTAAAGCCTTAGGGGCAAAAAAATCTACGATTGCTTTACAGTTTCTCTATGAAGCAATTATTGTTGGGCAGTTTGGCGGAATTCTAGGTATTATTCTTGGCATTACCATAGGACTCATTATCGCAAATGTGGCAGATTTTGTCTTCACCACACCTTGGGTGGCCATTATAGCAGCTACCCTAATTACCTTTTTTGTGGCGGTTCTTTCAGGTATTTTTCCTGCGATTAAAGCGGCAAGATTAGATCCTGTAGAGAGTTTACGATATGAGTAATCAATAATCTAATCTAACAATAACACAAAAGGGCGATAATTATCTTATCGCCCTTTCAATTTGAATCTGTTAAAAAAATGCCTAACGTTTGATAAACTTGATAGAGCCCTTTGTATTTCCTTGGCTTATTTGAGCAAAATAAACACCAGGTGTTAAGTTGGAAATATCCATCGTTTTAGATGTTGCATTCACCTCTTCTGTCTTTACCGTTCTCCCCATTACATCTATAATGTTGATTTGTAAAATCACAGCAGCTTCTGAGCTTACAATCGTGATTTCATTTGTAGCTGGATTAGGAAACATGCTAGCTGTAGTAAGAGTATTGCTTGCTACAGAAAGGACTTGACCAGAGACTACCCATTGTATTGCATTACTCATTATTGTTGCCCCATCTGAAGCTGTATTCCAAAAATCTGCACGCACATCTATTGATGGAGGATAGAAATTTAGAAACACTCTCCTCACATTTTCCGGTCCTACGTTCTCTTGTTTGATAATCAATGGAGCACCAGTAGTATACTCTGCAACAACCACTGCATTAGATGCTATTGTACCACCAGTATTATGAAAGGATGCGGTACCTCCGTCAAAATTAACAACATTTGTTAGTAATGGATCACTAGGATCTGAAATAGTTCCTATGCCAAGATTGGCTCCACCGGACTGTCCTGAATCGGAATATAATTCATATTGTGTCCAGTCTCCATCTATCGATACATTAGGTGTAAAGGTTGCGTCTACTACCGCTCCTCCATCTTCTAAATATGCTGCTAAGATATTTCCAAAACCCTCTGAATCAGACACTCCAGCATCTGTAAATACAAATACTGCATCATAAGATTGCAACTCAGCAAGAGTAGGTGTCCCTTGATTAGTCAAAAAGATATCTGCATCCGCAAAACCTTCAGATTCAATTTTTGCTTCTACGTCATCAGCCCAAGTACTAGTTCCAGGGGCTGCAGCAATTAAAACGCTAATGTCATTCTGATTTTCAGAGCCACTTTTGTTTTGAATACCAACAGGGAATTCTTCGATACTTGATGAAGGACCTGTTGCCTGACCAAACGAGCTCATAATAGCCATTAAAAAGACGCTAATAGATAAGTGTAATGTAATTTTTTTCATAATAAATATTTAAGTTAATATCGCTACAAAAATATTTAGATATGAAGGGGTACATTTTTTAACTTTCTGAAAGTCCTATATTTTCTTCTGAAATGTAAAAAACCAAGGATAACTATTACATATTAGGAGTATGATCTATTATTTTACCTCAACAAAACGACTAAACCAATTAAATAAGTCTCCTTTTGTAATGTGAGCGCCTTGTTGTATGAGGGTAAATTTATCTACATTAGGTTTTTCTCCATAGGCTTTTGAAGCGCTTAAAAACACCACTTTATCATTCCCCAGATTATCCTGTAACCACTGGTAGCCTTCTTTAGTGGTAATATCTATTTCGGGCTCGTCTACCTTTACGGCTATTAAGCTCATTTTATCTTCTTGCAATGCAAAAAGGTGCAGTTGATTGGGAGAAAAATGTTCCAAATACTGCGCGTTAGTCAGCACGCGCTCCCAGACGAGATCTGAGAAAATATCCAATTCTTCTTCGGCAACGTGTGGCTTATTGGTTTTGATACCCTTCCACTCTTCTGCGGTAATAGATTGTGTAGCTAGAAAATTAATAAACTCTTGATGGAGTTCTTCTAATTGTTCTTTAGTAAGTCTTGCATATTGCATTGTAGATTCTATTTGAGCTTTCGCGAAAATGAATTTGATATAAAAAAACCGCTCTCCAGATATAGAGAGCGGTTGTATAACAATTTAAGCTATTCTTATTTTGCTTCTGCAATTACATCAAAAGCAAAAGGAACAACAACATCTCTATGAAAACGTATAGAAGCTTCATAACTTCCTGTTCTCTTAATGTTGTTTCCTGGTATAGAGATGAATTTTTTCTCGATAGCTACACCTTCTTTCTCAAGAGCTGCGGCTAGATCTGCATTGTTTACAGATCCAAAAAGCTTATCGCCATCTCCAGTCTTAGATGTAATCTTTACTTCTAAATCTGTTAACTTGTTCGCTTCTTTTTGAGCATCATCAATTAATTTTTGCTCCTTGAAAGCACGTTGCTTTAAATTCTCAGCAAGTACTTTTTTTGCACTTGGTGTTGCTAAAACAGCAGCACCCTGTGGGATTAAAAAATTTCTTCCATAACCGTTCTTCACAGTTACTAGATCGTCTGCAAATCCTAGATTCTCAACGTCCTTCTTTAATATAAGTTCCATTTT
>CAZXMY010000182.1:0-5245 GCA_964641325.1 uncultured Flavobacteriaceae bacterium
GGTACAAGAATGTGCACGAAGTTAAAAGCCAGAAATGGGCTACATGTTGTTTTAAAAATTCTTAAAATAGTTGCTAATGCAGGTATTGACCTTTTGCTTTATTAGTCTACTTATTTTTTAAGAAACCCTTTTTTAATAAGTAATTGTCGTACAGCTGTATTATGCTTTACCATACGCATATGTTCTTCATACGGTAGATCGTCTTCCTCATATTGTCCTTGAAAATTCTCTAATATTTCCACCTCATTCGAGGAAAAAAAGTAACGCCTATGCTCTGTATAGCTATCTGCTTGCAGGAAGTACTCACAATAGAGTTCTTGATCTTCGAATATTTTAAAGGCCACAAAAATATTACCCTTAACTGCTGTAGAGCCCGGACTTACATATACCTTATTAGGTCGGACATTTTGTTTTACCAGAAACAAACACCTTGGTATCAACTGATCAAAGTGTTCTTGTAATTGTTCTAGTAAGGCTTTCTTTATTTTCTTAGGTTGTTCCATAACGATATTAAAAGGTAAAAACGGCACCATCATCGGCGAGGTGTACATTATTAAAAATGGTTTGCGCCTCTTCTTTAAATAGGTTTAAATCCCCATATCGCGTAGAATAGTGTCCTAAAATGAGTTTACCTACTTGTGCGTCTAATGCTATTTGAGCCGCTTCTTTTGCAGTACTATGTCCCGTAGGTTTACAAAGATGCTTGTGGCTATCTAAAAATGTGGACTCGTGATATAAAAGGTTTGCTCCCTTAATTTGATTTGCAATGGCAGGCTTGTAGGCGGTATCACTACAATACGCATAGCTTTTAGGTGGTGAAGGATCAAAAGTAATATCCTTATTTAATATACGTTCTCCTGTCTCTAAAACAATATCTCCTCCTTGTTTGATCTTACTAAAATAGGCTTTATCTATATTGAGATTAAGCGCTGCATTAATATCTAACTTCCGTTCTCCTAATTTTTCTTCAAAATAAAAACCATTAGCATAGATGCGATGTTTTAAGGGAATAGTCGTCACTGTAACGCGATCATCTTCAAAAATAACTTGTGGTGTTTTACTTTCCAACTCTATAAAATGTAGTGGGTAACTGGTAAACCCTTGGGAAAGTTTTAATTGTAATAAAACGATTTCTTTAATTCCTTTAGGACCATAAATGGTAAGCGGAGCTATTCTTTTGAGTAAGCTAAAGGTGGTAATAACTCCCATAAGTCCAAAAAAGTGGTCTCCGTGTAAATGAGAAATAAAAATGTTTTTAATACGAGAAAACTTTATTTTATTTCGCCGCAAGGCAACTTGCGTTCCTTCTCCACAGTCTATTAAAAATAAGTGGTTACGTATGTCAAGTACCTGAGAGGTTGGATTTTTAAATGTTCCAGGAGCGGCAGCGTAGCAGCCTAATATCGTAACGGTACCACTAGCAGTCATCTTAAAAGCCTAAGTCCCGTTCTATCTCTTCCATCTCAATAATATCTGCGGCTTCTTGTAATGTAGGCACTACAATCATTTCATCGGGAATAAGATCATAGTCGAGGCCTTGATTTACAAATACAAAGGATTTCTTACCACCGCGTTGATAATTGGAGAGTTTTAAGAATTGTACTAATTCTTCTAGACTTAGCTTCTCATACTTGAGTAAATCTATAACTAGATTACTGTCTTCATATTTTAAAGGAACGATATGCTCGAGATACTTTGCAAAATCCAATACATCATCGCGTTCATCTTCTAGAATACTATAAGTGTCGTGAACTGTAACTTTCATTATTGCTTAATCTTAGAGGCTAGTAAATAGATGATTGCCATTCTAACAGCCACACCGTTTTGTACTTGGTCTAAAATAATAGCTTGCCCAGAATCTGCCACATCACTAGTGATTTCTACACCTCTGTTTATTGGTCCTGGATGCATTATTACAATCTCTTTATTAAGAGAATCTAGCAACTTTTTATCTACACCGTATTGTTGTGTATATTCTCTGGTACTTGGAAAGTAGCTTATGTCCATTCGTTCGTTTTGAACTCTTAGCATATTAGCTACATCGCACCATTCTAATGCTTTTTTAAGATCTAACTCTACCTCTACTCCTAGACTTTCTATATATTTAGGAATTAAGGTTTTAGGCCCACACACCTTTATATTTGCGCCTTGCAGTTTCAAGGCGTAGATATTAGACAAAGCTACTCTGCTATGTAAAATATCGCCTACTATCACCACATTCTTTCCAGCAACTTCTCCCAGTTTTTCCCGTATAGAATAACTATCCAAAAGGGCTTGAGTAGGATGCTCGTGAGCGCCGTCTCCTGCGTTTATAATACTGGCGTTAATATGTTTGGATAAAAATACTCCTGCCCCGGGATTAGGATGGCGCATCACTACCATATCTACTTTCATAGATAAGATATTGTTTACAGTATCGATTAGCGTTTCTCCTTTCTTTACAGAAGATGCTGCAGCACTAAAATTAATAACATCTGCACTTAGGCGTTTCTCTGCGAGTTCAAAAGAGAGTTTTGTACGGGTACTATTTTCAAAAAAAAGATTAGCAATAGTAATATCTCTGAGCGAAGGCACTTTCTTGATCGGCCTATTTATTACTTCTTTAAAATGATCTGCTGTTTTAAAAATGAGATCTATATCTTCTAGAGTAATGTATTTTATTCCCAGTAAATGATTTACACTTAATTCACTCATTATAAATTACTTATTAACAACATATACGCTGTCTTTACCTTCATTTTCTGCCCAAGTAACGAGCACTCGCTCCTCATTAATAGCATCTACCTGTCGTCCTCTATAATCAGGTTGTATAGGTAAATGTCTACTAAAGCGCCTATCTATAAGGCACAACAACTCTACTTCTTGCGGTCTCCCAAAACTTTGCAAGGCCGTAAGTGCAGCGTTAATACTTCTTCCTGTATACAGAACATCATCAATAAACACCACTTTTTTGTCCTCAACTACAAAATCAATTTTAGTCTTATTAGCTTCTAGTGTTTTTTCTGATCTTCTAAAATCGTCTCTATAAAAGGTGATATCTAGATGTCCAAGCGGTACTTTAGGAATATCATAGGTGTCTTCGAGCAATCGTTTTATACGTTCTGCTAGAAAAATACCTCTAGGTTGTATCCCTATTAATACCGTATTTGTAAAATCTTCGTGATTTTCAATGAGTTGGCAAGCAAGCCTATTGAGGATAATATCTACCTCTGTAGCATTAAGTAATACTTTTTGACTCATAAGGTGTTTCCAAAACTACGTTCGGAGTACAAAAGTAATCATTTTTTGCGGATGAGTACGCTTTCGTACTTCGACTTGGCTCAGTATAAACTTCTACATCACTTCGTTCTCAGAAAGCGTACAATTTCCTACCTTAGTTATACAAATACTATTATGACCTATAAACGCGCTTGGTGGAAGGAAGGAATCGTCTATCAAATCTACCCACGTAGCTTTAATGACACCACGGGAAATGGCATAGGTGACTTGCGTGGTATTATTGATAAATTAGATTATATCGCAAGTCTAGGTGTTGATATCATATGGCTCAACCCTATTTATGATTCTCCTAACGATGATAATGGCTATGATATTAGAAATTACCAAGCTATTATGCAAGAGTTTGGAACGATGGAGGATTTTGATGAGCTTCTAGCAGGAATGAAATCTAGAGGTTTAAAACTGGTAATGGACCTTGTTGTAAACCATTGCAGTGATGAGCACGAGTGGTTTACCCAATCTCGAAGTTCTCGCCAGAATCCGTATCGTGATTATTTTCACTGGTGGCCTGCAGAGAAAGGCACTCCTCCTAAAAGGTGGAGTTACTTTGATGTAAACGAAAATGCCTGGCAATATGATGAAACTACAGATGCGTATTATCTGCACTATTTTGCTGTAAAGCAACCTGATCTCAAGTGGGAAAATCCCAAAGTGCGCCAAGAAATATATGCTATGATGCATTTCTGGTTTCAAAAAGGGGTTGATGGTTTTCGTATGGATGTGATTCCATTTATTAGTAAGGATACAAACTATCCAGAAATAGATGCTATAGCGCCTCATGAGTTTATTGCCTATTATGCTAATGGACCCAAAGTACATGAGTACTTACACGAACTTAATCAAGAAGTCATTTCCAAGTACGATGCGTTCACAGTAGGCGAAGGACCTGGTATATCTATAGACCAAGCCTTAGATTTTGTAGATGAAGAAAGGCAAGAAATGGATATGTTTTTTCATTTTGATTTGATGTCCTTAGATAGAAAACCTGGCGAAGTCTTTACCATGCGGGAAGGAAGATGGAGGTTATCAGAGTTTAAAAAAGTATTTAGTGATTGGGATAGCGCTTTCGCGAAAGCAGGATGGGGAAGTTTATTTCTCGCTAACCACGATTTCCCAAGAGCGGTAAGTCGCTGGGGCAACGATAGCCCTGAGCATTGGAAAAACAGCGCTACACTGCTACAAACTTTTTTACTTACCATGCGCGGGACACCCTATTTTTATCAAGGTGATGAGATAGGAATGACCAATGTGAGGTTTACAGATATTGAGGATTATAGAGATATAAATACCATAAATCGTTTTGAGAACGTAAAGAACAATGAAGGAGATTTAACTGCTTTTATGGCTAGTGAGCAACATGCAGCGAGAGAAAACGCACGCACACCTATGCAATGGGATAGTTCTGAGCATGCAGGTTTCACAAGCACAAAGCCATGGATAAACCTCAATCCAGATTATAAAAAAGGTGTAAATGTAGCATATCAAGAACAGCAAGAATACTCTGTCCTGTCCTATTTTAGAAAAATAACTGCGATACGCAAATCTAATCCTGCTCTCGTATATGGAACGTATCAATGCATACTTCCAGCAGATGAGAAGGTTTACTGTTATACAAGAATCTTAGGTAGGGAACGATTTTTAATACTACTTAATTTTAGTGATAGTGTCACTAATTTTGTTTTACCTGCCAGCATACAATACAATCGTAAACAAAAGCTAATTTCTAATAGTTTGATTCTAGATGATCAAACCTATAAGGAGTTTATGCTCGACGCGTGGCAAGCAATCGTTTATAGGTTAGAATAAACATGGGCTTAAGATGCAGCTAGCAAACTATCCAGTAATTCCCTAATTTCCTGTGTGTTCCAGTTTGCAGCACCTTGCTCCTTCACAACAATACGGCCTTTTTTATCTATAATATAATTAGTAGGAATACTTCTTTCATGCAAAGTCTCTGGAGTTTCCA
>CAZXMY010000183.1:0-5229 GCA_964641325.1 uncultured Flavobacteriaceae bacterium
CTAAAAGAGTAGTCAAGGACGCCTTTTTCTATAACCACCACGCTTCCTGGCTCTCGTATAAATGGAGTGCTATTAAAAAAGTTCATCACATCTTCCAGTTCATAATACCCTAAATACTTGCCAGTTTCATCTAAAACAGGCATAAGATTAGTACGATGTTGTGCAAACATTTCTAGAATATCTAACCAGTTTGTTTCAAACCGAACAAAAAACGGGTTCAAGGCATGCGTATACTGATCTACAGAGCACGAAGCATCAAAACAATGCACATCATTTTCATCTAAACAACCTAGATAGGCATTTTTATCTGTAATAGGAATATGGGAATAGGTAGTTTGAGAAAAAATAGACTGTATTTCTCCTATTTCCTCTGTTACAAGGATAGGTTTAACATCGTTAATAATAAAATCTGTTATGATCATAGTGCAAAATAATGAAAAAATAACCCTCTAGGAGCTGTCTCTTTGTATTTTTGTGCTCAAAATATATACCACTTTTTTAATGACAAAGTTAAGTGTTAATATCAACAAGGTGGCAACCTTACGAAATGCTAGAGGAGGCAATGTTCCAAATTTATTAAAGGTTGCTCAAGATTTAGAGGGTTTTGGAGCACAAGGTATCACGGTTCATCCAAGGCCGGATGAACGCCATATTAGATATCAAGATACGCGAGAACTGGTACAAACGGTAACAACAGAGTTTAATGTAGAAGGCAATCCTAATCAGAACTTTATCAATCTTGTTTTAGAAACTAAACCTCATCAGGTTACCCTAGTACCTGATGCGGTAGATGCTATTACAAGTAATGCAGGTTGGGATACTATTAAGCATCTTAATTTTTTGAAGGAAGTGATACAGACTTTTAAAAAAGCAGGTATACGTACTTCTATATTTGTAGACCCCGTTGGTCAAATGATAGAAGGTGCAAAGCAAACGGGTACAGACCGTATAGAATTATATACAGAAGCCTATGCACAAGGCTATCATACGAATAAAGATGAAGCCATAAAGCCATATATAGAAAGTGCTTTTATAGCTAATGATTTGGGTTTAGGTATTAATGCAGGACACGATTTATCTCTTAACAACATTGCTTTTTTTAAGAATAGCATTCCGCATCTTCTAGAGGTATCTATAGGTCATGCTTTGATCTCAGAAGCATTATATTTTGGTTTTGAGAAGGTCGTAAAGGAATATCTATCAAAACTTAGATAAACGTGGAGTTGTATAGCAAAATTTTAGGAGAGGGAAAACCATTTATTATACTCCACGGATTTTTAGGGACAGGTGATAATTGGAAAACTTTAGGAAGGCAATTTTCTCAAAACGGTTTTCAGGTACATCTTATAGATCAACGCAATCACGGCAGGAGTTTTCATGATAGAGATTTTTCATACGAACTAATGGCTCAAGATTTGCATCATTATGTACAAAATCACAATCTTAACCATGTCGTATTATTAGGCCACTCTATGGGAGGCAAAACAGCTATGACTTACGCTTGCGATTATCCGGATAGAATAGAGAAACTTCTTGTAGCAGATATAGGACCTAAAATGTACCCGCAACATCATCAGCATATATTAGAAAGTCTCCTACGATTAAGTAAGAATCAGGAAGCTTTGAGTAGTAGAAAAAATGCAGATATCTTTTTAGCAAAATATATTAAGGAGATAGGTGTGCGCATGTTTTTATTAAAAAATTTATACTGGGAAGAACCAGGAAAACTGGGTTTGCGAGCTAATCTCGAAGTACTTATTGAAAATATTGAGGAAATAGGCAAACCTCTTGATAGCTTGAAAAGCTTTGCTGGCGAAACACTGTTTCTAAAAGGAGAATATTCTAACTATATCCTTCCGGAAGATGAAAATGAGATAAAGAACGCTTTCGCGAAAGCGCAAATCACAGAAATCCCAAGGGCAGGTCACTGGTTACATGCCGAAAATCCTACAGAATTCTTTCGAGAAGTAATAAATTTTATTTAACATTGCTTCAAAATTTATTATGTATGCATAATAAATTACTCGAATTAATGGTACATTCTTTAAAATAGTATATTTTTGTTGCTGTATTGTTAAGATTTAAATATAATACTCCTTTAACCTAAATTAAATTATGAAAAAATTATTGAGTGTTTTTACACTATTGCTCCTAAGCGCTGTGGTCTATGCCGGTGGCTATCGCGTGAGCTTGCAAGGAAACAGGGCACTTGCTATGGGACACACAGGTGTTGCGGTAGTAAATAGTGCAGAGTTGGCCTTTTTTAATCCTGCGGGTCTGGTTCATCTAGAGAAGAAATTTAATATTTCTGCAGGAGGATTTGGTGTATTTTCTGACGTAGCCTATCAAAATACAAGCTTAGGAACCTCTGCGGAGACAGAAAGTTCGGTCGGTACACCAGTTTATTTATACGCGAGTTACAGAGTAAGTGATGCCTTTACATTAGGTCTAGCAGTCTACACTCCTTACGGAAGTGAAGTTACCTATCCTACAGATTGGGCTGGTTCGCATCTTGTAAATTCAATTGAATTGGAATCTATTTATGTACAACCCCTATTTTCTTGGGAAGTAGTAAAAGACAGATTTAGTATAGGAGGAGGTCCGATACTTGCTATAGGATCTGTAAACTTTAATCGTAATTTAAGCAGAAACTTGACAGACTTAGAAGGTAATAGATCCAATGTAACTATTGATGCTAGTGGTATTACAGAGTTTGGATTCTCCTTTGGCGCGTTACTTAATATAGATAATAATGATAAGTGGAAACTTGGTTTTAATTATAGGTCTTCTATAGATGTAACCGTTGAGCCTGGAGATGGTATAGGTACTTTTGCTAATGTACCAGAATCTGCTCTTGCACCTATTGCTAATGGATCTTTTGATTTTGCAGCTTCCTTGCCTTTACCGGCAGAGTGGACTGTAGGATTATCATTTAATCCTAATGATAAGTGGTTATTTGCTTTTGATTTTAACTATGCAGAGTGGAGTGAGTATCAATCTCTAGATCTTCAATTCCTTAATCCAGACGGTTCTGTGGCTTTAGAGTCTGTAAACCCAAGAGGTTATGTTGATTCGATTATTCTTAGATATGGAGCTCAATACTCGCCTAATGATAAATGGGATTTTCGTGCAGGATACTACTTTGACGAATCTCCTGTAGAGCCAGGCTTTTTTGCGCCAGAGACACCTCGTAACGATTCTAATGGATTTACGGCTGGTTTAAGTTATTATGTAAATGACAGATTATCTATAGATGCTTCCTTCTTGTATCTTAACTTCCAAGAGGTGGATGCTTCCTATGATTTCTTCTTAGAAACAGATGGAACACCAGCCCCTTTTGAGGGAACCTATAAATCCTCTGCAATGGTGGGAGGATTAGGAATAAATTATCAATTATAATACTTAGAAATGATGAAAAATTTTATAAAATATATCACCTTAAGTGCGCTAGCAATAGGCATGGTAGGATGTGAACCGGAATTTGATGAGTCGGTTAATGATGCTAATTTCTTTACAAGTGGCGAGGCAGATTTCTCTAATTATGTAGCCGTAGGGAACTCACTTACTGCGGGATTTGCAGACAGTGCTTTGTATATCACGGGACAAGAAAACTCTTATCCTAATATTATGGCAACACAGTTTGCTCTTGCTGGTGGTGGAGCGTTTACTCAACCATTAGTAAATGATAACCTTGGAGGATTACTCTTAGGAGGTAATCAGATTACTCAGAATAGATTTGTACTTGCTACAGATGCAAATGGTAATCCTGGGCCTGCTATTCTTGCAGGAATGCCTACTACAGATATAACAAATATTCTTTCAGGTAACTTTAATAATATGGGTGTACCAGGAGCGAGAAGTTTTGATTTAGTATTTCCAGGTTATGGAAATGTTGGTAATGTAGCTATGGGTCTTGCAAATCCCTATTTTGCTCGCTTTGCGTCAGAACCCAATGCAACGGTTATAGGCGATGCTGTAGCGCAAAACCCGACCTTTTTCTCACTGTGGATAGGTAACAATGATATTTTAGGATATGCAACAGGTGGCGGTGCAGGAGTTGATCAGACAGGTAACTTAGACCCATCTACTTATGGGGGAAGTGATATTACAGATCCTACTGTTTTTGCAAGTGTATATTCACAACAAGTAGATGCACTTGTAGGTACTGGAGCTCAAGGAGTTTTGGTTAATCTTCCTGATGTGACATCTATACCATTTTTCACAACCGTTCCTACGCAATCTATTCCTTTAGATGCGCCTACGGCAGCATTTTTGAATTCTCAGTTTGAATTATATAATACAACTGTTCTTCCTGGTCTTGTGCAATTTGGAGTTATAACAGCAGAAGAAGCTGCTTCTCGTCAGATTAATTTTTCTGAAGGTGTGAACTTCCCGACAATGAGTGATGATGATTTAACAGACGTAACCGATTTATTGCAAGGGCCACCTATCTTTTTAGATGAACCAACGGCTACTTTACTTGGGACATTACGTCAAGCAACGAGTTCAGATATTTTACCCTTAACAGCGGCTGGAGTATTAGGAACACTAGTAAACGGAGATCCTAACTTAATTAACGGTGTAAGTGTGCCTCTTGCAGATCAATTTGTTCTTACGAGTGCAGAACAAGCGAGAATAACCACAGCACAAGCCTCGTACAATGCAACTATAGAAGGTCTAGCAGCAGCAAATGGTTTAGCCCTTGCAGATGCCCGGAGTGCATTGCAACAAGTAGCAAATGGAGGTACTTCCTTTAATGGAGGACTACTTACTTCTACTTTTGTGACAGGAGGAGCATTCTCCTTAGATGGTGTACATCCTACACCTAGAGGATATGCACTTACTGCAAATGTCCTTCTGGATGCAATTAATGCACGATATGGATCTACCATTCCAGGCGTAGATATCGGAAACTTTGCAACCATAACGCTAAGTGATGACGTGAATTAAGAATATATAAATATTTTCAAAAAAAAGCGCTTTGTGTACTCAAGGCGCTTTTTTTGTACCTTATGATTTAAACAAACGACCTATGAAAATTATATTAAAACTTGTACTTACGGCTATTGCTGTATTTATATTGGCACATATTCTTCCAGGAGTAACAGTAGATGGATATACGTCTGCACTTATAGTTGCAGTAGTTTTGGGTATACTGCGATTAATAGTAAGGCCTATTTTGGTTTTATTTACATTACCTATCACTATTCTAACTTTAGGGATTTTTCT
>CAZXMY010000184.1:0-5212 GCA_964641325.1 uncultured Flavobacteriaceae bacterium
TCTCAAGACAACAACTACCTTTTTGGAGAAATTATATCGCTAGAAATGATATGTATTTATCAGGAAACCGTACAAAACAAGTTTGACAAATTGATACAAAATTATCTGCAAGCCATTACAATAGCAATAGAAAACAAAATTGATTATCGACCAACTCTTTACTTATCTATAGGCATATTATTTGAACGAACAGACAATTATTTAAAAGCAAAAGAATATTATACGTACGCTGTAGGTGAAAGCAAAAAAGCAAAAAAAGATGCCGTAACAAAAATTGCGCTAATAAACTTAGCTGGAGTTTGTAACGCTCTAGGCACTTATGATGAAGGAATAGTCTTTATTAAAGAAAGTTTCCTGTACCCATATCTACAACATGAAAATGATGCTGCTCATCATATTTTAGGAAGCCTCCTAATGAACAAAAAGCAGTATAGTAACGCTCAAAAACATCTTATAAAATCTGTCCAAAATAAAGATGCTAAAAATGATTTGAGATATAAATTTCACTATTCGAAACTTATAGAAAACAAACTCATCTTAAATGATTTAAATGGGCTTGATACATTAATTCCAGTCGTGGAAAATTTTTACCATAGCCTGGAAGCTTTGAATGAAAAACCATCTCTGGCCAAAGCGCTATCAAGTGCTTACACCAAATTAAAAAACTATGACAAAGCAATTTTTTATAAAGATCAATTAATAGCGTTAGAAGATTCTATCAATAAAATTAAACGAGATGATTTAATTTATGATTTAGAAATTAAATATCAAACAGATCTAACTAAGCAACAACTTGAGAAGAAACGCATTGAACAAAAAGTGTACCTGTTTGTAGCGGCAGTAGCCGCATTCCTTTCTCTTGTAATTGGTTTTTTTTATTATAAGAATCGCAAAAAAAATAAGCTCTTAGCGCAACAAAAGGAAAAACTAGAAATAACAATTGACGAAAAAAATACGCTACTTAAAGAAACCCATCATCGCGTAAAAAATAGTTTCCAGATTGTCTCCTCTCTACTCTATTTACAATCCGAAAATATAGAAGACAAAGAAGCACAGATTGCCGTTCAGGAGGCCCAGAACAGAGTCCGATCTATGGTACTTATACATCAGAAATTGTATAACAAAGACCAACTTGTGGGTATTAATACGCAAGAGTATTTTGAAGACCTCACAAAAGATATTATTGAAAGTCACCAATCTCAAGAGCAAAATATTAAGTACAATCTGGATGTTGTACCTCTTGTATTAGATATAGAAACGATTACACCTATAGGATTAATTCTTAATGAATTAATTACCAACTGTTTAAAACACGCGTTTACAAAATCGAGTGTGCAAAACACATTAAACATTACTTTTAAAGAAACTGAGGGTACATTGGTATTAGAAGTTCAAGATAATGGAACGGGTATTCAAGGAGAAATTAAAAAGTCCTCATTTGGAATTAAATTAATTAAAGCCCTGTCTAAAAAACTTAAAGCAACATTGGATTTTGATAAAGTAAGCCCAACAGGAACCCGAGCGCAGCTCATAATTAAAAGATATGAGAAGCTCTAATTATCCATTCACTAAAGATTTTATACAATTCACTAAATAAATCACATCCTCTAGGCTATGATACCCTAGCTTTATGAAACCTAAGGAAACATCTGTTTTGAAAAAACCCAAAATCTATATTGTAGAAGACGACCCTATTATTGCGGTCACTATAGAAACAGCCTTAGAAAAACAAGGATACACGATTATTGGAGATGCGGAGGATTACCCTACTGCTCTTAAAGAAATACAGCAAATAAAGCCAGACCTCATCCTTTTGGACATACAACTAGATGGCGAAAAAGATGGGATTGATCTCGCAACAGAACTAGACAAAGAAGACATTCCCTACCTCTACCTTACCTCTCAAACAGATCCCAATACGATTGCCAGAGTAAAAGCAACAAAGCCCTTAGGCTATATTGTAAAACCCTTTACAGAAAATGGCTTGCGCAGTAATATAGAACTAGCTTGGCATAACCTATCCCTAACGGCTCTAGAATATGTACTCATTAAGTCAGAAGGATATGTTCACAAAATAGAGCAAAGTACTATTAAGTATCTCAAAGCCTTTGACAACTATTGCTATGTTGTAAC
This sequence comes from uncultured Flavobacteriaceae bacterium, assembly GCA_964641325.1. Lineage (GTDB taxonomy): Bacteria > Bacteroidota > Bacteroidia > Flavobacteriales > Flavobacteriaceae > Dokdonia. The sequence goes on from CAZXMY010000184.1 coordinate 2,134, forward strand.
CAGCTCAAAAAAACTATTAGTCCCGCATACCCTTAAAAAAACAGCGATGCGCCTCAATCAAGACTCCTTTGTAAAAACGCATCGTTCGTACATTGTAAACAAAAACCATATACAAGGGATACAGCAAGCAAATGTGTTACTCAAGGACGGTGAAAAGATACCTTTGAGTCACTCTAATAGGACGCTATTATTGCAACAATTAAAATAACAGTCCACCTCTTTATTTTCTTCCTTAGGCTTTAAAAATTTGGCTTTTATTTAAACACTTCTCTAGAGAATTCTTTGTCCTTAAATCGTTAACTAAGTGCACTTTATCTAAGCTACTTCTTCATTCACTAAATAAAACCTAACACTCGCTAAAAATTCATCACAAGTACCTTTCTTCAAGATACATTTGAACAAAACATCATAAACTAACGGTTGTATTCTGATAAAGATTTCGTAAGAAATCCCGTGTATCTGAGGTAGCCATTTTTCTTAAATATCCTAAAATGAAACTAAAACTACTCTCCCTGGTATTTTTATGTATGTGCGCTTTCGCGAAAGCGCAAGTAGGCATAGGCACCACAACTCCTCAAGGTGCCTTAGATATTGTATCTCCAGATACAGGCCTAGTCGTTCCTAGAGTGAGCTCGGTGGAAAATGTAACTTCTCCAGATGGCAATCCTCCCGTTAATGGCACTATAGTTTATGATCTTTCTACAGAAAAATTATGTATACGCATAGAAGGATTCTGGCTTTGTACCGATTTGCTTGGTGCGAATAGTACACAAGGAGAAACTAATATACTTTCTAACATTGCAAATTATATAAAAGCATCTAATACAGGCGCAAATGATCGATTTGGCGATGCCGTGAGTATAAGCACAGACGGAAATTATCTTGCAATAGGTGCGCAAAATGAGGATTCTTCTGAAACAGGAATTAATGGTAATCAAGCTAACAACTCAGCTAATGATGCTGGCGCAGTCTATGTATTTGTGCGCAGTGGAGCTACTTGGATACAAGAAGCCTATATAAAAGCATCCAATTCAGGTACGTCAGACTTTTTTGGTGAACGTATCAGTTTAAATATGGATGGTACTCTTTTGGCAGTTTCTTCCAGATTTGAAGACTCTAATGCAACCGGTATAAATGGCAACCAAGCAGATAACTCAGCGAGTAACTCTGGCGCAGTCTATGTATTTGAGCGTAGTGGAGCTACCTGGACACAAGAAGCCTATATCAAGGCATCTAACACAGAGGCAAACGATTTGTTTGGACATAGTATGCGTTTGAGTGGAGATGGGACGACACTAGCTATAGGCGCACGTGATGAAGATTCTAATGCAACTGGTATTAATGGTAACCAAGCAGATAACTCAGCTGGCAATTCTGGAGCAGTCTATGTTTATACAAGAAGCGGCGGCATTTGGGCACAACAGGCTTATATTAAAGCTTCAAATACTGGTGCTTTTGATACTTTCGGCACGGCCCTTGCCTTAAGTAAAGATGGTAATACACTCGCTGTAAGTGCAACTGATGAAGATTCTAACGCAACGGGGATAAATGGTAACCAAGCTAATAACTCAAGTTCGGGATCTGGAGCAGTCTATGTCTACACACGAAGCGGCGCTACCTGGTCACAACAAGCTTATATTAAGGCTTCAAATACAGGTTCTGGAGATGGTTTTGGAGATGCTATTAGTTTAACTGAAGATGGGAATATAATGGCAATATCTGCATTATCTGAGGGTTCTAATGCTATAGGAATAAATGGTAATCAAAATAACAACATCGCTTCAGCCTCGGGTGCTGTATATGTTTTTATCCGTACTGGTGCTGTTTGGATACAAGAAGCCTATATCAAAGCATCTAATTCTGAGGCTAGTGATCAATTTGGTCAAGACCTTTCTTTAAGTTCTAATGGTTCCCGATTAGTTGTTGGAGCAAGGACTGAAGATTCTAATGCCATTGGAATTAATGGTAATCAGATTGACAATTCAGCTGGTTCAGCTGGTGCTGCCTATTCATTTGCAAGAGGATCGGGAACCTGGATACAAGATGCATACATTAAAGCATCCAATACTCAGGCGAATGATCAATTTGGATTCGCACTTGCCTTAAGTGGAAATGGCACAACACTAGTTGTCGGAGCAGTTGGCGAAGATTCTAATGCAACAGGGGTAGGTGGAGATCAAACAAATAATGCCGCCGGATCTTCGGGGGCAGTTTATGTAATTGAATAAGAGCATAAGTCTTCTAGTCTGGAGTCCTCCTTTTATCTGGCTAGCATCCTTTGTTTTAAAAATAATTACCCCATTTAACCTCAACATATCTGTGTATAAGGATAGGTTGAACTATAAAGCGTCACTTATGGGAGAGTGGCGCTTTTTTATTACAACCTGATTTGTAAAAAGCTATAAATCAAAATACTTACAAGTAATTCCATACTTTTTTGTACATTTTACAGGAAATTTCTTACTCAATGCGCTTACAGACCTTGCATACGCTTGTATTACTCTTTTGCCTGCAAGCTACTATTGCTCAGCAACGCTACTTTGGGCATTATGGACGCTTAGAAGGACTACCGCAAGAAACTATACTGTGTATAAATAATGACAGCTCAGGATTTCTTTGGTTAGGTACCAGTGCGGGTATGGTGCGTTATGATGGTACAGATTTTTTTGTGCCGCCAGAAGATACAGCTTCTGGATATGATATTTCTGGATTGCGCGTAGGTGCACTGCTGGTAGAGAGAGATATCATTTATGTCGCGACCGGACAAAAAGGAATATTAGCCTACGATATACGCAAAATGAGTACCTCTCAAATAGGTCACCAAAATAGTGACTGTAGTGCCCTAGCGTCAACTAGTCTGGGTATTCTTGCTGGCTATTATGACAAGGGTTTAGGATTTGTTAATAAAGATGGAGAGTTTGAGGCCGTGCGCTTTCGCGAAAGCGTACCCAAAAGAATTACGGCTATAAAAGAATTTAATAATCATATATACCTAGGTACAGATGAAGGACTGCTATTGCGATTTCCTACGACTGATCTTACTAAAAATCAATCCATTAGTCTTGAAACAATACAACAG
>CAZXMY010000185.1:0-5208 GCA_964641325.1 uncultured Flavobacteriaceae bacterium
TTAGAGTAGAGTTTACAGAACCTGATGAGATAGGTACACAACGTACCTTCCAAGGACATTTTACTTTGAAACGATAATTGAGGATTGGAGATTAACGATTGGGGATTGGAGAATGTAGAATCACGACCCAAGAACCAAGACTAAACATTAGAGATTGAACTAATTATATCAAAGACTCTTGCTGCAATGTGAGGGTCTTTTTTTAATTATAAATATCGAACAAGGAATAACGAATTGAGATTAACGATTGGAGATTGGAGAATCACGACCCAAGAACCAAGACTAAACATTAGAGATTACACTAATTATATCAAAGACTCTTACAGCAATGTGAGGGTCTTTTTTAGTTATGAATAAGGAATAAGGAATAACGAATGGAGATTTTAGATTGTTGATTGGAGATTGATGATTGGAGATTGATGATTGGAGATTGTGGAATCAAGAAACACACGCCACGACCTTTGGCAAAAGTCCAAGGTTTAAGGTTGAAAGCTCAAGGCTAAAAGATAACAGCTATGAGCTACAAGCTAACAGCCAAAACTGCAAGTTTTACTGAAAAAGACTCCAATCTAATTTGAGGGAGAATACGTTAGAATACAGAGCGGCACTTTGATCGCCTATATCTGTAAGGGCGTAGTCTATATGTATTCCTTTGTATTTAAATCCAATTCCTATATTAGGTTGAAAGCTTAAACGTTCGCTAGTTTCAATAATAAAACTATCTGAAGAATTTCCATTATCATCTATAGTGGTTACTACAGTACTGTTATCAAACTGGGTGAGATTCTGAAAATTACCAACACCGGCTCTTACATACACGAGTTCGTTATAACCAAACTCGAAGCCAGCAGCTGGAGTAATACTAACTGAGGAAGAAGAAATCACATCATTGGTTTGGGCAAACCGTACATTGAGATCTATTTCACCTCTAAAACTATAATCGTAATGATGTATCCACGTTCGCCCTACACCCATTTGTAATTTCGGCAAGGTTATTTCTGTACTTTCTGGGAGCTCTTGATTTTGACCTTCTACGGCATTACTAATGGTAGCAAACTGCTCCTCATCTATACTCCAAGCGTTAACTGTAGTGGTAATATCTCTCGCCATTAGTCCAAAATCCCAATTGCCTTTATTCCATTGAAGCCCTATATCTATCCCAAAGCCCCAACTATTTGCAAAATCACCTATGATACGTCGTACTACTTTTGCACTTGCTCCTACATTAAGTCCATCCAAGGGAAGTTTTCGAGCATAGGAAAAAGTTACTGCATAATCTGCAGTAGAGAATAGGCTAATTCTATTAAAATCTATATTCCCTTGGTCATCTATGAGTTGTGTTGTATTGAGAATATCATCTACCCCAAAACGTATTACAGATAAAGCAATCGCACTATCATCATCTAGAGGTTTTGCAAAAGCGATGTAATCAAAATTAGCAATATTAGCAAAGTATGCCGCGTGCATTAAAGAAATCTGGTTTTCTTCTAGATGCACTAAACCTGCAGGATTCCAATAGCCAGAATTTACATCTCCTGTACCTGCAACTACAGCATTACTCATACCCAATGCAGCGGCATCCACTCCAATGTTCAAAAATTCGTTAGAATAATTTCGAACCGTTTGTGCAGATACGAATACTGAAAAAATCAGAAAGATAACAGTAAGACTCTTTTTCAATGCAAGCAATTATAGGACAAATATCTCCTTTTTATTACATAAAATAAACTTTATTTTTTGATAGATATTGCCTTGACGAGGCTTCAATTGGATTTCTTTTTTATTTTTACACAAAACCCTAGTATGAGTATCGCACGATTTGTTCCTAACGCCTTTACATTAGCCAATCTTTTTAGTGGTTGTATGGCGGTTCTTTTTGCGGTTAATGACCGCATGGAATATGCAGCATTATTTGTTGCAATAGGTATATTTTGTGATTTTTTTGATGGTTTTTTTGCTCGTAAACTTAAGGTAGCTAGTGATGTAGGCTTACAATTAGATTCTTTGGCAGATATGGTTACCAGTGGTCTGGTACCAGGTATAGTGATGTATCAATTGCTTAATCAAGCACAGGGATTACCTTGGGGTGAAGATACCTTTTCATATACTCCTAATTTGGGATGGTTAGGTCTGGCCATTACCCTTGCTTCGGCGTATAGACTGGCGAAGTTTAATGTAGACGAGCGCCAAGACACCTCTTTTATAGGGCTGCCTACTCCGGCAAATGCCATTTTTATACTTAGTATTCCACTAATATTGATGTATGAAGAGTACGCTTTCGCGAAAGCCTTATTCACAAACCCCTATGTCCTCCTAGGGATTACGATAGCGAGTTGCATCTTACTTAATGCTGAGTTGCCGCTGTTTGCATTAAAGTTTAAAAACTTTAGTTGGTCTGCAAACCTAAAACGCTATCTATTTATTTTAGCTTGTATCGTATTAATAGTGTTTTTTAAATTTTTAGCCGTGCCCTTTATTATTATCATTTACATCCTGATGTCACTACTCTGGAAAGACTAATTTTAGACTAGCAATATCTTGTTGCAGCGCGTATCTTTACATAAAATAAAACCTATGACAAACCCAGAAGTTAGAGCCCTTGAGCCCAAGGTGCTTTGGAATAAATTTGCAGATCTTAACGCCGTGCCACGTCCTTCTAAAAAAGAAGAACGCGTGATAGCGTTTATGAAAAACTTTGGCGAAAGCCTAGGTCTAGAAACTCTTGTAGACCATATAGGGAATGTGATTATTAGAAAGCCTGCTACTGCGGGATTGGAAGACCGTAAAATGCTAGTGATGCAAAGTCATTTGGATATGGTACATCAGAAAAATAGTGACACCGAGTTTGATTTTGATACTCAAGGTATCGAGATGTATATCGATGGAGATTGGGTGAGAGCAAAGGGCACAACCTTGGGTGCAGATAATGGTCTGGGTGTGGCTACAATAATGGCGATTTTAGAAAGTACAGATATTGCGCATCCTGCTATAGAAGCTTTGTTTACGATAGATGAAGAAACGGGAATGACCGGCGCAATGGAACTTAAAGGAGGCGTTTTAAAAGGTGATATTTTACTTAATCTCGATACCGAAGAAGATGATGAGATAGGAGTAGGCTGTGCTGGTGGCATAGATATTACTGCAAGCCGAAGTTATAAAGAAGATAACACTCCTGGAGGAACACAAGGCTATACCATTGCTGTAAAAGGATTGCAAGGAGGACATTCTGGAATGGATATTCATAAAGGATTGGGTAATGCTAACAAATTAATGAATCGATTGCTTTATGGCGGTTTTGAAAATTATGGTTTACGCATTGCATCTATTAATGGAGGTAGTCTGCGCAACGCCATACCTAGAGAAAGTGAAGCTGTAATTGTAATTGATGCAGTACATCAGGAAGCTTTTGAGCTTGAGCTTAGTCTTATCACAGCTGCGATACATAAAGAATATAATAGCTTGGAACCAGAATTAGAAATAATTCTCTCTCCTGCGCCACTGCCTAAAAAAGTAATGGACTTAGGCGTACAAGAAGGATTAACCAAGGCATTGTATGCCGCGTTAAATGGGGTTTATCGTATGAGTCCTGATATTGCAGATCTTGTAGAAACTTCTAATAATATCGCCCGTGTGATTGTAAAAGACGGTCAAATAAAAATAGGATGCCTTACACGCTCTTCTGTAGAGAGTTCTAAAACAGATCTGGCTAATGGTCTTCGCGCTTGCTTTGAGCTTATGGGTTGCGAAGTGGAGCTTTCTGGCAATTATCCAGGTTGGGCGCCTAATATGGATAGTGCGATTTTAAAGGTATTAGAAGCGAAGTACTTCGATATAAATGGAAAGAAAGCTCACGTTGCGGCTTGCCACGCAGGTTTAGAGTGTGGTATTCTTGGACAGAATTATCCAGAAATGGATATGATTTCTTTTGGGCCTACAATTAAAGGAGCACATTCTCCAGATGAGCGCGCGAGTATTTCTAGTGCCCAGAAATATTGGAATTTTGTTTTAGAAGTACTTAAGGATTCTCCTAAGAAATAGAGGTTAGCTTTCGCGAAAGCAAACTCCATCTACTCAAAATCCAGTAGTTCTGTTGCTGTAATAAGCTGGACTAAAGCATCTATCTTTTGGTGAAGTTTATTAAAAAAAGTATTGCGTTCCTTTTCTCCTGCTGTGTTTAATAATTTGGAATGTTGTAATTGTTTGTCCAGATATGCTTTGGCTTGATTGCAGGTGGATCGATCTGATGTGCGATAATAGGAGAGTAGGGTAAAAGGTATATATAAGGATTGCTCTTGACCCAAGGCAGCATAAATATTGTTATTCATTAAGAGTAATTCGTTGTAGTACAATTTATAGTTTGGGTCTGTAATGATACGCTCCGAAATCTGGGTAATCGTTTCCTTGAGTGTAGTGGATAAATTGATGACGTCCTGCTGGGTGAGATGTCCTGCTTTATAGTAAAAGTGAATTTGTTTTAGAGTTCCATTTACGGTGGTTAAATCCCATATTTCTGTTATGGGAAGATCATCATAAAGCGTACCTAAGCGTTTTGCGATTTGCAAGGTGTCCAGTCGTGGAGAAAACTCATTAAGACTCACAGAATAAAAATTAGGGTCTAATAATTTGAGCCATACATACAGTTTAAAGCGCATCATCGTATCATTTTTTAAATCGTAAAAAATGGGAATATCCTTTGCAGAGTATATCAAACTGCATTCTTTTTTTCCTAAAAATGGAGCTAGATTTTGATAGGATGTTTCAAAGTAAGCACATAACTCTTCTTCACTATGAATGGCTTTTGTTTTCTCGACAGAAACCCAGTCTTTTTGGGCAACGGCAAAAAGACGATCTATAGAAAGTTTAAATTTTTTGGCTAGGGTGACACTCTCAGAAAGAGACAGTTTACTTTTTAAACTCGTACGTCTGTGCGCTGCATCATAACTAATGTCTAAAGTTTGAGCAATAGCATCATTGAGAGAGCTGTTGCTTGGGAGTACGTTTTTTATTTCGGTTAAGAATTGGGCTTGTTCCATAGGCTAAGATAGTATTATTTGTGATTATCACAAATAATAAATACTGACATTGTGTTTTGAAAGGTTTGTAATGTGATTAATGCAATAATTTTGATCACACATTTAAAACAAAAATTATGAAAACAATTAGTAGTGTATTGCTTTTGGCCTTGTTATTTATACAAGGTGTATCAGC